>JAZPYP010000050.1:0-7943 GCA_045544255.1 Eubacteriales bacterium
CTCTCGGGTAATACGGGTAATTCATCTGGTCCTCATCTTCATTTTGAAATCAAAGTTGATGGATCGTATGTTAATCCCGAAGAATACTTTGACTTTGGAAATGGGTTGAAAGCTCCCGGAAGTAGTAATTATGTTTCTCAGATGTCGGCAGTAAAAAGTAGCGGAAGATCTTCTTCCGGTGGCGGTAGTTCTTCCGGTTCCCGGAGCGGTGGTGGATATGCCTCTTCCAATACAAGCAGAGTTGCATCGGTAAGAACATCCAATCAAGGCGGTATCAACAGTTCCGGAAACATCGTTTTACCGAGAGCAGGCGGTAGCTCCGGTGGTGGTTCGGCACCTGTTACGGGGAGATCGACAAAGGCTCCGACTTATGCGGCTAAGGGTTTGACCTTGCCGAAAGCCAGCGATTACAGCCGAGGCACACAAAGAAACATTGGCGCAACAAGTGTAGCAACCACGCGGAGAACCGGCCGGACCGGCGGTTCCCTTTGGGACCCGGATGTAATTTAAAGGAGTGAGGAAAGCAAAACGGCTAAGATTGATCGAGCGAACAGGCATACCGAGAAATGAATGGATTGCCCTTGCAAAACAATGGATATCTAATGCAGATCATCGGGACATTTTTGTGTTGACTTGTCTTGATGAAGAATCCTATGAAATGGTTGGAGCACTTTATGGTAAGTGCTCCAAAACCATTGGTATTATTAAAAATGAAACCTTAAATGAATTGCTGAAACGAAGCGGCATTTCTCTTTAACTTCCGTTATATGTCCCTCTGACTTCATTGTTGGAGGGACATTTTTTATTTACAATATAGATGTCAAATAAATACTTCCGGGCCCGGAAAAATAAAAAATCAGGAGGTGTTTATTATGGCAGAATATGCAAGCAAAGGCGTGGGTAGCGCAGGTTTAACTACCGGTATTATCGGTTCCGCACTCGGCGCACTGAATAGTGGATTGCTCGGAGGAGGCGGCATCCTTGGTGGCGGTTGGGTTCCCAGCGAAAATCAAGCTGTAAACCGTTACGAAGCAGGGCAGAGTGCGAGAATTGCTGAACTGGAAACTGAGGTAAAACTCAGAGATTCCAATATCTACACCGATGGGAAAATGCTTGAAATGTACAAGTATTTTGACGGTGAACTCCGTGGCGTTCGTGATACTCTCAGCGCACAGGCTGTAATGAATCAGAAAACAGCAGATAGTTTCGATATGGTACGAAACGATATGATCTGTTGCAAAAACGAACTCTATACCGCCATTGCGAGAGAACGCGATGAACGCTGCTGCGGTGATAATGCTATCGTAACATACGCGAATGCAACCTTCTATCCTAAGATGGTGGCAGATGTTACTACCGGCACCGAAACCACCGCGCAGGCTCTCTATAATCCCGTACAGAACTGCGGTTGCGGCTGTGGTCATCACAGATAATGAAGGGGCGTAAAGCCCCTTCCTATCTTTACGGGAGGTGTAGGTATGGTAACTTTACAACAAGTTCAACACGGACTTTCACAATATGTGAGTAACGAATTAACATCGAAAATGAGCGGCGCACAGAAATGGATCTTCGGAGCAGGCGCAGAATTATATATCGGCAACATTGCCAACATCTTCAATAAACTAAAAGTACATCCAATGGTATCGGCTCTTGGTGTGATAGATGAACAGGACCAGATTGATCTTGATAAATTATATACCGTAGTTTTGCATCAGGCTGACCATGGACCGATGACCATTGATATCCCAATGGCAGGAGCTTTTACCTTTGACCGTGGCGATGTTGAGAAACTTTATAATTATATTGTAAGGGGAGTGATGATGTGATGGATCTTAAAGAATATGTAACAGATATTTGGGAAGAACTGGACGGTGCTTCCCGGTATGCAGGATTGGCAATGAGCCATAGGGAAAATACTTCCAAGGCAAATATGCTGAAAGAAATGGCATCAGATGAAATTCATCATGCCGAAAACTTTTGGAAAATGTTTTCCGAACAAATTGAAGAATGTAAAAGAAAACATCCCGAAGAAATGGCATATTATACCGCAATTCATAAATGGGAAATGGAAAAAGTTCAAGGGAAAATTCAGCATTTGCGGATGGCGTTGAGTAATGTGTAAAAAATTGCCTTGGACATATATTGGACAATATTTGTAAAATAGCATTATAAAGGCTTACAGTTTAGGACTGCAAATCCTTTATGCTCCAGTTCGAATCTGGATGGCGCCTCCAAAGAAAAGCCCTGCTAAACTGATGTTTGGCAGGGCTTATTTCTTTATTTTGCTATGTTTAATATCTTGTTTTTCGGTGTTTTTTGACACCTTGTATTGGACAAAAACTGGACAAAATTGGACAGAAAAAATATGGAAGTACCTGTAAATGGATTTAGGCATTGGACAAATTTATTTTTTCTTTGGCATCGGTGATCATTTTTTCCGATACATGAGTGTAGATATTCATGGTTACGCGGATATCTCCGTGACCCAAAAGATATTGAGCGGTTTTGATATCCACACCTTTTTCTGCAAGCATGGTTGCATAGGTATGGCGGAGATTATAAGGAGTGAGATCCTGGGCGATGCGATGGATGATGATTTGATTTCTGTAAGTTTGTGCCCCGGCGATGAGATCCATTTCCCTTAGAAACGATTGCCATGATTGGGAATAGCGATGTTCTGTCATGGGTTTATTGGAATCTCGACTTGGAAAAACATAAAGCGATGTTTTGGGTAGAGCTTGCAAATGCGGCAGGAACCAATCGGGGATGGGAATGGTGCGGTGCCCTGCGGCGGTTTTTGGTTCTTTGATATTGTTGCTGCCGCCTTGGACCGCTTGGGTGATGGTGACAGTTTTTTCTGACATATTGATATTGAACCATGTGAGGGCGCGAGCTTCGGCCGGACGGAGACCGCAGGCGTACATAATGCCGAAAAATGCGCCTCGGTGATGTTGCTCTATGGCTTGCAAGAAAATGCGCCGTTCTTCGGCTGTGAGGGCGCGGCGATCTTCTTTTATTTTTGCTGTGGGTTTTTCCAAACCGATGCACGGAGAGCGATGGACCAATTCATTTTCCCATGCTTTTTGAAAGCAGGAACAGATATAATCATAAGCCTTATTGATGCGGCTTTGGGACATCCCCTCCATTTCATTGATGCACCGCTGAATGTGCATGAGTTTGATATCGGAGATCTTCATGTGGCCGAGTTTGGAAACAAAATATTTTTCCAAAATGCCTTTGCAGTTTTTGAGGGTGGTGGAATTTACTTTTGGTGCTTTATAAGTTTCCAGCCAATTTTCCACCCACTTTTTGAACAGAGTGTTGCTGTTGATGATAAGCACGCCCTGTTCTGCTTCGATCTTTTTGCGTAGAAATTTTTCATGGACTTCTTCGGGGGATCTTCCGCGGATCTTGATTTGCTTTTTTGTGCCATCGGGTAGATCAATAAAGAAAGATTTGGAATAATATCCATCGGCGTTTTGTTTCATGGTTGGTCTCCTTTCTGATGATCTATCAAGTAAAGTCAGTTGATTTAACTGAATTTACTTGATGAATCAAGAAATTTGGTTTATTATGGATATGAGGTGATTTTATGAATACGGAATTGCAATTTAAGAAAAAAACAATAGTTATTGCTGTTATTGTTATGATCGTTGCTTTTCTTGCTTTTGGTGGTGTTTGTATATCTGTTGGTTATAGCCACGGAGCGGAAGATGCGATTGAAGAATATGAGGCTATGGCTTTAGCAGAGGAACAGGCAAAAGAAAAAGAAATCGTTTATTTGCCGGAACCGGAAGAACCTGATCCTTTGGTTTATCATGTAGCAACAGAAAAGGATCCACTTAATTTACGGGAAGAACCCTTGCAAGATTCGGAATCTTTGGAGCGGATACCAAGGGGAACCAATATTGATATTTATGAAATAAATGACCATTGGGGATTTACGGAATATAATGGCACCGAAGGTTGGGTAAACCTTGAGTATTGCAAAGAAGGTGTTGCTGATCCTGATGATTTTGCTGAAAGTGAAGATATGGTATGGATCGTTACTACCGATGGTTCTTATGCTTACCACAAAGAATATTGTCAATATGTGCAGCGTGATGATATTCGATGTGTAACAGAAACCGAAGCCCAAGCAATGGGAAGAACGCCCTGCAAAAAATGTGGTGGTTAATATGAAATTTTTTAATCGTTTTAATAGTATTGGTGAGCTTGCAGATTCTATTGCAGGATTTATTATTATGCTTGTGATTGTTGGGGCTATGGTAATTCTTCCTGTTGCATTGATATTTTATGGTTTAGCTGAGTTGCTATTTTTTATACTTTTTAATTTGGGAATAATATAATGAGAAAACTATTCGATATTTTATGCAATATTTTAGGAATGATTGGGACGATAATAGCTTGGGCTTTTAATATTTTTGCTTTGCTTTTTCTTGTTTGTATTATTTTGGCGTTTATGTATTTTATGATAAGAGTAATATTTGTATTGCTTGCAGAAATATTATTTAAGATTTTACCTTTTTGAAAAATGAATAGTATATTAAATGAAAAGCCTCCTTGATGGGAGGCTTATTTTTTTGCCCTTTTGGTGTTACATTCCCGGCGAAGTCTGATACAGGAGATAGAAAGAAATCACCATGCAAATGAGGAAAAAGATGGCAACGGTGCTGCCGAGGATCAAGACGAGTTTTCGGAGATAATCCACGCTGCGTTTTTTTGCATCAATGATCGCATCTTTTTCTGCAAGGCGTAGTTCAAGAATGATGTCTCTTTCGCGGAGTTGTTGCTCCATGGTGGATTTCATTAACGATACCATGGTGAGTTCCTTATCGTCTTTGACGATGCCGAGATATTCATCTACGGTATGCCCAAGGGCAACCACGATTTTGCATACGGAATCAAATTGGGCGGAGTCTCCGCCTTTTAAGATGATTCTTTGGGCGGTTGATTTGGGCACATCGGATACAGCTTCTAATTTCTCATAGCTGAAATTGGGATCTTCTTTGAACCATTTTTGAAGTAATTCCTGTCTTTGAATCGGTTTATTCATAAATTTATCCTTCCTATTTGTGAAACGCAATTATGCTGGTGTTTTTTATTTATTATCCCATGTGTGGGAAATTTTTGTAGTGGGGTTTTTGTTGCTGTGGGAAAATATCCCGAATTTGCATCTTGTTTCCCATGACAAAGTGATTTATGATCTCACCATCAAAACGAGAGAGGGGGTGAGCCCATGGAAGCCAAGACGGTGAGAGAAGATATTTACCGTATGACGGAGCGGATTGAAGAAGTGAAGGATCTGTACCGCATCCGCAGACTATGTTACTGGTTGCTGCATAGGGATTAGAACTTGCCGCGAAGTTCCACGACGCGGCCTAAGATTTGAACAGGAAGTGATTCCACTTCTTCCCAATTATACATTTGGGGGAAATGATCGTCATTATTGAAAGGAATGAACATGAGACCATCGTCCATTTTTCGCAGGCGTTTGCAGGATGCGGCTTCGCCGTTTACCGAATAGATAACGACATCGCCGGTATCGGCATCGGCTTGTTTGCGGACTACAACGACATCGCCGCTTAAAATACGCGGTTCCATGGAATTGCCTTCGATTTGTAGGCAGAAGAAGTCGGAAGGATTGCCCCAGGAAGCAGGGATCTCTTCATAATCAATGATATCTTCTACCATATCAAGAGGAATACCGGCGGCGACTTTGCCGTAGACAGGAATACGGTGAGCATTGCCTGATCTCCCGGTTGTAAGGTAAACATCAGACCGTCCCATGAGGTAGTCAAGCCCGACATTGAAGAAATCGGCCAAAAGTTCTTGTGTTTCATAGGGCGGAGTTCTTTCTCCGGATTCATACATACAGATCAAACTGCGCGATTTTTTTATCTCGGCGGCAAGTTGATTTTGTGAAAGCCCGTGGTGTTCTCGTAAATATTTTAATCTTTGTGCAAAATCCATAAAATCACATCCTTTAAGTGTAATTTATCACATTTCGTGAACAAATGCAAGAAGAAAAATTCACAAACCGTGAAAATATACTGTTGACAAATAGTGAACATGATGATAGAATATCATTAAGTTAACAGATAGTGAACAGAGAGGAGGACTATATGAATACTTTTAATAAAAAGATTGCTGAGAATTTGGTTTCCCTCAGAGGGGATAGATCTCAGACAGAAGTTGCTGAAGCTGTCGGTATCAGCAAATCTGCAATGTCAATGTATGAAAGCGGTGAAAGAATCCCCCGAGATGAGACAAAATGCAAACTTGCAAGATATTATAATAAAACTGTGGGGGAAATTTTTTTTGACATTGATTCACAAATAGTGAATTAACTGCGAAGGGTTGTGTGAAAATGACGGATAAAAACATTGAAAAGAGAATGGGCGAAGACCTGAAACGCGATTACGGCGCATTGGTTTCCATTACCGATATTGTGAAATATACCGGGATGGGACATACCAAGGTGCAGAAAGTGGTTGCCGGTTGCAATACATTCGGCAAGGGAACCGGGAAACGGTATTTCTATCAAGATGTTGTGGAAGCATTGATGCGGAGGGATTGAGATGAAAGCGGAAACTTGGGAATTGTTGAATGGGATGGTTTTTGGTGAAGTAGGTTGTAGCGAGCCTGCCAACCCCTCCACCATCTACGATGGTCCCCCTCCCCTTGCAGGGGAGGCAATGCGGGCGATCGGTGATTGCCCCTACGATGGGGAAATTAATATCCCCGGGTTTATGTTTGAGACTACGCAGAGTGTGTTGGTGCCTGCGGCGGCATACCGCGCACAGGGTGTGGGTAGAGTGAAGCGCGCGGAACATCAGCGAGAAAAGCAGGTGCGCCATGTGGTGAACGGTGTTTTTTGGAGCCTTGTGGGGTTTGGGGTGTTTGCTCTGATTGTGAACCTTGCGGACAAGATTTGCGGATAAAAAGAAAAAAGACCGCGGAAGCGGCCTTGAAAATCGAATATAAAAAGAAATAAGCTGATGCATTTATTTTAGATGATTTTGTGTGAAATGTCAAATAAGGAGAATGACCGATGTTTTATTATATTTCTCATAAAGAAGGGTTTGAAAATGCGATTCTCGATCCCGATACAAAAAAACCTATATTGTGTATGTCGAAACAATGTGCTGAAGCTAATGCGTATGCTTTTGGCGGAAAGGTATTTGTGATGACAGAAAATGAAATAGACTTTTTGGCTGAAAGAGTTCGAAAGGAGATGTGTGGATGAAAAAGCGGATTTCGATTTTGACCGATGACATGGAGCATTGCTATAACTGCGATGCTCATCAGAATATTGAGATCCATGAGATTTATTTTGGTTCTCAGAGAAACAAAAGCATTAAGTATGGGCTGGTGGTTCCGCTTTGCCCGGAATGTCACAAAGGAACTTACGGAGTTCACGGGAGCAAAGGCCGTATGCTGAATACCTCTTTGAAAGAAAATGGGCAGCTGGCGTTTGAAAAGAAATTCCCCGATCTTGATTTTTTGAAAATCTTTGGGAGGAACTATTTATGATTACTCAGAGAGAAATGGAAGTATTGGAAAGAGCTATCAAGGTATCGGCTTATGACGATGATGATGCTTTTTTAATTTTAAAGGGTTTGCTTTTGGAAAAGAATGCAGAGATCGACCGCCGGGAAGTGATGATTCAGACTTTGCGGAAAGAGAATGCTTTTTTGAAAAGTACACTTGCGGAATTTGAGGGGGTGAAGATCGGTGGCTCCGATTAAAAACTATTTTAGTGAAGATCGCATGGAGCGTTCCAGGGCGAAGAATGCCGAAGCCATCGGCAGGATCAACGAGAACAACCGCAAGCGGATGCTGGATGCCATTGCTTCCTACGAGGGAAACAAACGCAAGCTGAAATTGGTGATGACCGATGAAGTGCGGTTGATGATTTTGAACCTTTATTTAGAGGGGCA
>JAZPYP010000051.1:0-15594 GCA_045544255.1 Eubacteriales bacterium
ATCTGCGGAATTGAGTATTGTTTTAATTCCAGATTTTTTGCCTTCTTCAATAAGGTATGTAAGCAGTTTTTCCATATACCCTTTGCCTCGGTATTCAGGCATTGTGTAAACAGCACATAGCTTTGCCACTTTGCCGTAAAGATTTATTTCATCAGGTATTTCTTCATAGCCGCATAACATAGCCATCGAAACAATCGTCCCATCAATTTCTGCCAATGAGCAGATGCAACTATTGTCGTTAATATGTTTTTCGAGGTAGTTCTGAATAGCACCAGACAATTCCTGCGGCAGATTTTCCTCATAATCCTGAAGCATCTTCAGGCGGAGTTTTACGATTATCTCAATATCATTTTTCGTTGCTAACCTTATTACCATAAAAACCTCTAAATTTATATTTTGCTTAATATGTTCTATTAAATATTCCCAATTAACATCCTCTGACAGTTAGATAAATTCTTATTTATCGGTTAGTTGTATTATAGCATAACTTGACTAACAAATAAAGAGAATATTAAAAAGTACCCGCAGTTTTAAAAACTGCCGGTACTTTCGTATCTTGTTGTACTGTCATTTAGTGTACAACCCCTAGCCGGCGGCTTTCTTTTATTAAAATAACTCTGTTGCTAATCTTTCCAAATCCTCAAGATTCATTTTTCGATCTAATTCTTTCAACAAAGCATTATTGGAAAGATGGGGCGGCAATCCGAGATGAGAGAGCAATTTTTCTTTTTTCTTTCTCGACTCTTTTGTTCCGCTAAACCCCAGCCGATAAAGATCATAAGCCGAAAAAACCTTTGGCGGCTTATCGGCGCTAAAATCCAAAAAAGCTTGGCGCAAAAGTTCAGAATCCATTCCCTCAACGCCCAAATAACCCTCTTTAGAAAACGCACTTTTTCGGCGCTCCTTTCCTTTAATGGCAGGAAGATAAAGGGGATAGATCTCGGCACCTTGAAGAATAACCGAAAGATAAGAGCGGATCTTTGCACCGGCGCTATCAGAATCGGTAAGAATAATCGCGCCCCGCTCCTTGGCCATCTTGCGAATTGCCTCTTTCTTTTCTTCATCATTAAAAATGCCAAAACCATCGCAAACAATAATGGTTGCATCAATCACATTTTCCAATGTGATCTTATCATATTTTCCTTCTACCAAAACAATTTGGTTAATCGGTATCTTATTCATGGCCCCTCATTTGAAATTCCAAAAGTTCTGTAATCAACCCATAAACCAAGTCTTTTTTATTTACTCCTGAAGATTTGATTTTTCGATCCAACTCCTTGCATCTTCTCAATCCATCTAAAACCTCATCCGCCTTTAAATGGCGCGCGCTACGCATAAGATTGGCCGCGCGCCCCGGACTAACACCGCAAATAGATGCAAGTTCTTGAGAGGTAACCCCCTCATTGAGCGCTGTTACCCCGCGCCAAAGATCAGAATAGGCTCGATAAAACATACCTGCTATCACGGTATCCTCATAATTTTGCCGATACAAAAGATCCACAACCTGCATCAAAGCATCAAAATCATGAGCGCAGATCGCATTGGAAACAGCAAACCATGCGGCCTCTTCTTCCGGCGAAACCATCTGCTCAATCATCTCTCGCTCGATTACCCCTCCGGAAGCGTATGCACATAGCTTTTGCAGCTCATTCGAAATCCGCACCATACTTCCACCGGTTAATTCAGAAAGAAAAGCACATTCGTCTTCATAAATGGTTGCTCCTTGCTTTTCTGCCAAGCCCTTAATCCATTTATGGAGCATGGGAGCGGAAGGCTTATCCACCCGCGCAATGATGCCCCCGCTTTTCTTAATCAGCGTTTCGAGCCCATTGGCTTTGCCCTTTTCTTTTGCATGCTCGCGAAAGATAACAGTTACCCCCGGTGCAATTTCAGAAAAAGCCGCAGAAAGCTTTTTCTCTCCCTCGCCCCGCAAGGTGCCTGCATCGAAATCCAAAACAGAAACCAGCTTTTTTTCTGCCATGGCAGGATAAGCCTGAATGGCATCGGCAAAGAAATCATAATCAAATTTTTTGCCATCGAGCTCAATAAGGTTCAGTTCCGGCAAAGAAGGCGCGCAGACCTCTTTGGCTTGCTCATAATATCGATCGATTAAAAATTGCTCTTCTCCCAAAAGATAATATACCCCTTCAAGAGATTGCTCCTTTAATTGTTTTTTAAATATCTCAATACTCATGAAATAATCCTTTCAACAATTTCACCATTGGTAGAAAATGTAATCGTTCCATGCTCCTTGGTTGAATATATTAAGGGGCAAATTGTTTCCAAACGATTCAAAACAGATGAATCCGGTAAACCATAATTATTATCTCCTACTGAAATCACAGCGATAGACGGAGATGCATTTTTAAGAAACGGATAATAAGAGGAACTATCGCTTCCATGGTGCGCAACCTTCAAAATAGTGCAGTCAACTTGCTGCTTCGAAAGTTGCATCTCTGCAGTAGCCTGCAGATCGCCCGTTACTAATACCGAAATATCCCCGTAGGTTACACGATAGCATACACAACGCTCATTATCATCAGAAATTCCGCTTATGAAAGAAGAATCCAAAATCGGTTCAATCTCAACGCCACCCAATACTTTGATCGAATGGTCATCCAAAAGAAGCTGCGCCTCTTCTCTTCTCAAAAGCGAAAGCAAATAGGCATTATCGTTTTCTTCATATGGATATATAATACGATCTACATAGAAGTTTTTCAACAAAGTTTGCAAACCATTGGTATGATCATCATGCAGATGAGTAAACGCCAATAGCTCTATTTGGTCAATGCCCGCCTCATTTAAGCACTCCACAACTTGATACCGCTTATCGGAGGATCCGCCATAATCAAGGACCACCGCAGAATTTCCTCTTGAGATCACTGTGCAATCCCCTTGCCCTACATCCACAAAATGAATCATCACCTGATCATTTTTTCGAGCCGCAAGATATAAAGAGCCAGATCCTCCGGAAAACAGCAAAAACAATGCAAATAAAGCCATAAAACTACGCCGATGAAACTTTACGTAGTGATAAACAGAGACTGCTAAAACAGCCAACAGCACAATGATCAAAATAATACCAAAAAGATCTAAATGATCTACACTAGCAAACCGATATTTCCCTAAGATTTTTGCAACCCAATAAATTGGCTGGTATAATAGATCGCAGAAAAGCCCGATCATCTGCCCTATAAAAGGAATCCATCCCAGCAAAATCATCAGAATTCCCGCCTCGAAAAACCATTGCAACGGTAAAAGCAGAATAACATTTGCTAAAGGACCAATCAGACTAACCGATCTGAAGACAGGAATGATAATCGGCAAGGTGGCAATGCTCGCCGCCAAAGAGCAAGAAAATATACCGGTAAAATTACGATAAAGATTATTTATTTTGGGCGAGACCTCAAATCGAAGCGGAAACAAGAAATGCTCAATCGGCAATTTCATTGTAATGATTCCCGCGGTTGCTGCTACGCTCAATAAGAAGCCTACATCGCGCACAATTAAAGGATTATAAATGCAAAGAATAAAGACAGCCAACGATAACGAAGTAAGGCCATCGGAGAAAAGCCCCACTGCCATAGCAAAGGAATAAAGCACCATCATAACACACGCACGAACGCATGATGGCGGAAACCCAACCACAGCAGTGAAAAATATGCTAACAAAAATATTTAAAAGATAGCGAACGCGATAGTCAACATTTAATAGTTTTAAAAAAGAATGAAGCAGCATCACTGCAAAGGAAAGATGCAAACCACTCACTGCCATCACATGAGAAAGTCCAATTCTCTTAAGAGAAACCAAAAGATCAAAATCCAAATTCTCTTTAATGCCAAGACAAACCGATTCCAACAAACCAATCGTTTTCTCATGGCCATATTTCAACCGACTGCGCACATTTTCTTGAAATTCCGCCAATAGAGCAACCCATGAAAAACCATCAGGGCGAGAAATCAAGATCTTTTCTGCCTCTTGATATCCGCCTACAAAAACGCGGTTTTCATATCCGCTTCCATAATCAGTGGGGCTATCAAAAAAGAATACTTTTCCTGATATCTGATCCCCGATCTTTACCTCTTCCGCTTCTGTATAAAGATTGATTTTAAAATGCTCATAAAATTTCAGCGGCCGCCCCTCGATCTCATTTAATCGAATTTCTATTAAAGTGTAATTTCCGGCCGAATTTCTTCCGAGATCTGTTACTTGCCCCGCAACATAGCGTTCCTGATCGATCAGCTCCCCTTGAAGTTTCTTAACCCAAATTTGCGTTCCCGAAAAGAACAACACCGCAATAAGAATCGAAACTGCGCAGGAAATAACTGTTTGCTTGAGCGGAAACTTGGTAAACAATAAAGCAACAGACGCCAATAAGAAACTCCCTGCTGCAATAAGAATGATTTTAATGGGCAGAAAAGTTGAACAGAAGAGGGCTGCCGCAAAAGCAATCAATACCCACATAAGATATCGTTTTGCCATGCCCTCACCCCTTAATAATCATTTTAAACAATTATAATAGATAGAGATAGAAATGTCAAAAGAAAAGTCCTGATAGCAAATACTATCAGGACTTTTCTTTAGTTATTCTCGCCTTTTTCTTCAGAGTTTTGCGCAAAGTTGCGCGCAATTTCCTCCAACTCATTACGGGTGTTAAATTGAACCCCTGATTGGAGAATATCTTCCCGAAGCCATTTCGGCAGCGTATCAAAAAAGGCTTGCGCTTCGCTATTCATGATAACTCACCTCAAAGATGAGTATCTCCAACGATCATAAGATTATGCAGATCAAACCTGCACTTCCCTCATTAATAATTCTTGATAATGTTTCTTGCAATTTGAAGCGGGCATCTTCGGGCATCCTCGATAATTTATTATGTAAACCTTCGTTCACCAAATCGTGAACGGTTTTTCCAAAAATATTCGATTCCCAAATTTTTGCCGGATCTTCCTCAAAATCTTTTAAAAGATAATCGATCAACTCTTCCGATTGCTGCTCACTGCCAACAATCGGGGAGATCTCGGTTCGAATATTGGCTTGGATCAAATGATAAGAAGGCGCTTCTGCAGATAATTTAACACCAAAACGATTTCCTTGGCGGAAAACCTGCGGCTCACTCAATGTCATTTCCGATAATTCCGGAAAAACAATGCCATATCCTTTCGACTTTGCCTCTGCAAAAGCATCTTTGATCTTTTCATATTCCGCTTTTGCTTTTGTCAGTTCTTTAATAAGTGCTACCAATTCCCCATCGCTTTCAATGGGAAAACCTGCCGCTTCGCTTAAAACATGGTAATACAATTCGGGCTTTAATTCAATCTTGAGGTTGGCTCTTCCCTCCCCCAAATCGATCTGCTCAAGTTCACAGCGAGAGAGACGGTCTTCCTTGGTAAGATCCATTACCATTTGCTTCACTTTTCGAACACGATCGATGCGGCCTGCAGTTTGCAAAATCCCGCCATAAACCTCTCTTTTAAGCCAATGCTCCCGATCCAAGCCCTCTACCCAAGACGGAAGGTTGACTGCAATTTCGCGAATCGGAAATTCCATCAAAACTGTTTGAATAACAGATAATATCTTCTCTCGATCAAGCTCCAAGCAGTTTACCGCAATTACCGGCACATCATATCTTCGACCAAGCCGCTCCTTCAATTCCCTTGCACTTTCGCTTTCGGGAAACATGGAATTAACCAAAACCGCAAAGGGCTTATCGATTGCCTTGAGTTCATTAATAATTCGCTCTTCGGCCTCCACATAATCGTCTCTTGGAATCTCGCCGATGCTCCCATCTGTTGTTATCACCAAACCGATAGTGGAATGCTCGCATATTACCTTGCGGGTGCCGATCTCGGCCGCTTGCTGAAACTCTACCTTTTCGTTGCTCCATGGAGTTTCCACCATGCGCGCTTCTCCTCCCTCGGTTTGCCCCATGGCGCTATCGACCACATAGCCAACACAATCGATCAACCGCACCTGAAAATGAGTATGATCCTCAAGAACAATTTCAGCAGCTTCATCAGGAACAAATTTGGGTTCAGTGGTCATAATGGTTCTTCCGGATGCAGATTGAGGCAATTCATCTCGCGCACGCTCGCGCTGATGCTCATTTTGAATATTGGGAAGCACCAGAGTTTCCATGAATTTTTTAATAAAGGTGGATTTGCCGGTTCGCACCGGTCCCACCACTCCAATATAGATATCTCCACCGGTTCTGGTTGCGATATCTTGATAGATGCTGGTATTTGTCATGCAAGGATCCTCCGTACTTTTTCATTCATTTGTATATGAATATGAGGAGAACACCTTTTTTATGCGTAACTATTTAATTTTTAGCGAAAGAAGAAATTCCTTTTGCTCCTTGGTTAAACGGTTACTTTCCCGCCCCTTTTGAATCGCCTTATTTTGAACCCATTTTTCAAGAGGATTTTCAGAAAGATGCTTGATGGATGCAGGCCATCTCTTAACCAATGCCACACTATAATACCAAGCAACCGCCATTTTAACATAGTAGTCTTCGCTTTTCACTTCATCTACCCATTTAAAATGCTCTGTTTTAAAATGATCTTCCATAAAAAAATGCATCAGGCAATTTATTCCAAATCGGATCAGATATGGATGATCCGAAGAGAGCCATTGGCGAACCATCTTTTCGGTTTTCAGAATATCTTTCTTTAGAATTGAAGGCACAAACATATCGCAAGTGGCCCAATTATCAATATGGGGCAAAAAGGATTCCAAAAGCGCTAATGTTTCATCATATGTATATTTCCCATAAGTAATCAAAGCGCCATGAAGATTATTTTCTTCATAATAATGATGAGGAAGTTTTTCTAAAAAAGCAGTAGCCTGATCGCTTTTAGCCAATCGTTTTGCAAGGGTGCGCAAATCGGGAGTGCGCACCCCGATAATGCGCTCTTTTTCAATATTCGGCATTAATCGAGAATGAAAATCTCGATATTGAAGATCTTGCAATAAAAATAATTCTTTAATAATATCCATTTTTAAAAAAGCGGGCAGATTCAATTCTGCCCGCTCTCCTTTTAAGAAATAATTTCGTCGATAATTCCGTATTCCTTGGCCTGCTCTGCATAAAGCCAGAATTTGCGCTCCATATCGGCCTCAACCGCATCAGCATCTTTGCCGCAAAGCTGCGCAAGAAGGGCGGAAATTCTTTTTTTGGCATCTAAAAGATGGGCTGTTTCCAGTTCAATATCCGATGCCTGACCAAAGGTGCGATCTCTTCCAACCTGCATCAGCATGATTTCGCTATTTGCATAGGCTTGGCGCTTTCCTTTTGCACCCCCTGCAAGAAGAAGCGCAGAAAGGCCATGGGCTTTGCCCACGCAAACAGTGCGGATCGGGCAACTGATATTTTGCATCACATCATAGATCCCTAAAATTTCCGTTTCATTTCCGCCGCAGGAGTTAATATAAAGAGCGATTTCCTTTTCGGGCTCTTCCATTTCAAAATATAAAAGGGAGGCAATAATTTGCCCGGCCTTCTTTTCATCCAATTCGCCAAAAGCCATAATCACCCGCTTTTCCAATAAACGACCGATCATGCCACCTTTATCCTTCTTTTCATTCATCTCACACATATAAATTCTCCTTTACCTTCATCATAGCCATTTTTAAACTTTGCTAAACATTTCTATCATATTGCATTTTTTATAAACGTATGATGCAAGTATAGCACAGCCTCCCCCTTTTTTCAATAAATTTTCACGAAAATCCCCAATCTACATAAAATAAAATAGATTATACCATAAGGAGGCAACCAATGGATAACAACACAGCAAACTGCGAAGTTCAAAATTATAATGATGAGATTTGCGTAAATCTTCCAAAAATCTACGATACTTGCAAAGATAAAGACTGTTTATCAGATATGCGCGTATACTTAAGCGCCGCCGATCAAGCGTTGATCGATAGCGCGGTCAATGTAAGAGCAAGGAGATCCGAGTTAATTTGGGCTGCGGTATCGCTGGAAGATGTGCCCTTCAATAAAGGATTCTACGGGGTGGATATCACCTTCTATTTCAAAACCGATTTTGAAGTATACAATGGTACCGGCCGCCCCACAATTATTGAAGGTCTTTCGTTCTATTGCAAAAAAGTGATTCTTTATGGCAGCGAAGGAAGCACCACAACCTTTTCCTCTGCTCAATCAATTTCCGGCAACTCCAACCTTCCTGTTGCCGAAGTCGAGGTGGTTGATCCCATCATTCTCAATACCCGCGTTTTAAATTCTTCTTGCAGTTGCTGCTGCTCCGATCCGGAAGTTCTTAACCTTCCCGAGCAAGTAAACGCTCAATTCCCCGATGGACTCACCGAAACAGTCAACAGAAGATTGGTGGTTTCTCTTGGCCTTTTCAGTGTTGTGCGCATTGTGCGTAATGTTCAGGTTATGATTCCCTCCGCTCAATTTTGTTTGCCGGAGAAGGAGTGCTGCTCCCCTCAAGAAGAAGAGCCTTGCAGCTTCTTTGAAAAACTCTGCTTCCCCACCAATGAATTTTTCCCGCCGGAAAATAAATGCTAAAAGAAAAAGGAGTAGATTTTTCTACTCCTTTTTTTATTTTTAATAGCCCATGGAGCCATCTAAAGATTCATCATCCTTGATCCATTGCTCCACTTCAAAGGTATGGTAATCCTCTTTGGTATCGCGAACCACAACATTTTTGATCCCTGCATTGATAATCAACCGCTTGCACATGGCGCAAGGTGCAGTGTTCTTTACATATTCACCGGTATCAGCTTCATGACCAACCAAATATAAGGTGCCGCCGATCATATCCCTCCGCGCGGCAGAAATGATGCAGTTGGCCTCGGCATGAACAGAGCGGCAAAGCTCATAGCGCTCTCCGCGCTGCACACCCATTTTCTGCCGCACACACTCGCCAAGATCGCAGCAGTTGCATCTTCCGCGAGGCGCACCATTATAGCCGGTGGATACAATTTCATCGTTTTTAACAATGATTGCCCCAAAATTACGGCGCAGGCAAGTACCGCGACCGGTAGCAGAATCAGCCATATCCAGATAATAATTTGCCTTATCTTTTCTCATTTTTTCATCCCCTATACATTCTTAAAAAAAGGGACCTTTTTGCGAAGGTCCCTTTTCATTGGAGCGGGTAATGGGAGTCGAACCCACCTATCAACCTTGGGAAGGTCGCATTCTACCGATGAACTATACCCGCAAGTAACGATATATAGTATACAACCTAAATGGACTTTCGTCAAGTGGTAAAAAATAAAAATTCGGTGCCGATTTTCATCGGCACCGAATTATAAATTATTTTTTCAAAGAAACTGCATAGCGCGCTTTTTCAGCAATGCCATCAGCATTGAGCTCAAATAAATCCAAAAGATCAAGGGCAGGGCCGCTCATACCAAAGCGATCCTCCACACCATGGCGAACTACCGGACAATTTCCCTGCTCGCATACCACTTCGCAAACCGCGCTGCCAAGACCACCGATCACCGAATGCTCCTCGGTAGTAACCATAGCACCGCATTTCTTTGCATATTGCAGCACCAAATCATTATCCAAGGGTTTAATAGATGCCATGTTGATAACTGCAGCATCGATTCCCTCTTCGGCCAGCTTTTCAGCAGCTTCCAATGCTCTTGCCACCATCAAACCGGTAGCAACAATAGCCACATCCTTGCCATCTTTCAAAACGGCGCCTTTTCCGATTTCAAACTTATAGTTCTCATCAAAAATGGAATCCACAGCCATTCTGCCAAAACGCAGATAAACAGGGCCATCATGCTCAATCGCCGCTTTCACACAAAGCCGAGCCTCAACAGGATCTGCAGGATTGAGCACAACCATTCCGGGAATGGTGCGCATCAAAGCGATATCTTCATTGCACTGATGGGTAGCGCCATCTTCGCCAACGGAAATGCCGGCATGGGTAGCACCGATCTTTACATTGAGATGAGGATAACCGATGGAATTACGAACCTGCTCGAAAGCGCGCCCTGCGGCAAACATTGCAAAGCTGCTTGCAAAAACAGTTTTGCCTGCTGCGGCCATACCGGCTGCAACACCCATCATATTGCCTTCTGCAATCCCGCATTCAATAAAACGCTCGGGATAAGCCTTTTTAAAAATACCGGTCTTGGTAGCGGCAGCAAGATCCGCATCCAAAACATAAAGATCATATTCTTCGGCAAATTCGGTAATGGCCTTGCCGTAGCTATCTCTTGTTGCTTCTTTTACAGACATTTTGCAGCCTCCTTCAATTCATTCATTGCAATCTCTTTCTGCTCATCATTGGGCGCAGAACCATGCCAATTCACTTGATTTTCCATAAAGGATACACCCTTGCCCTTAATGGTCTTTGCCACAATAAGAGTGGGCTTTCCTTCAATGGTTTTAGCCTCGTTGAATACCTTTTCGATGGAATCAAAATCATGGCCATCCATATCCACAACATGAAGCCCGAAAGCCTTGGCTTTTTCTTGAATAGATGCGCTATTCATTACTTCAGCAACAGGGCCATCAATCTGCAGGCCATTATCATCGACAACAACGCAAAGGTTATCCAATTTATAATGAGCAGCAAACATCAATGCTTCCCAAACTTGGCCTTCTTCGATCTCGCCATCGCCGAGAATGGTATAAACGCGATAAGCAGCGCCACTCTTCTTGCCGGCCAAGGCCATACCGCAAGCGGCAGAGATTCCTTGACCTAAAGAACCGGTAGACATATCCACACCCGGAGTATTTTTCATATCAGGATGCCCTTGCAAAAAAGAGCCAATATGGCGCAAATTGATCAATTCAGCGGGATCAAAAAAACCGCGATGCGCCAAAGCAGAATAAAGGGCCGGCGCGGTATGGCCTTTGGAAAGAACAAACCGATCTCTCTCCTCCCATTTGGGGTTTTGGGGATCGACATTCATCTCCACAAAATACAAATACGCTAAAATATCGGCTATAGATAAAGATCCACCCGGATGACCGGACTTTGCACTATGGGTTTCTGCCACAATATCCATCCGGATCGTATTTGCATATTTTTTCAACTGCAACTTGACCTCTTCAATCATTAAAAGAGCCTCCTTCGTTTTAATTTCTATTATATTCTATCTTTTTTCTTGCGGCTTGTCAATGGAGTTTTATGCAAAAAAATGTTGAATCATCGTTGCCATTTTGTTATAATGGAGAAAAATCCAAAGGAGGCTTTTATGAATGCGGCCTTTATCTGATATATTACGCCCTGAAACCATCGACGAAATGGTCGGTCAGCGCCATCTTTTAGGCGAAGGGAAGCTTCTTCGCTCTATTGCAGAGGGCGGGGAAATCCCCAACATGATCTTTTATGGTCCCAGCGGAATCGGGAAAACAACTTTAGCCAGAATTATCTCCAAGAAATCCGATCGCAAGCTTTATCGGCTCAACGCCACCACCGCCTCCATCAGCGATATTAAGGAAATTATCAGCGATATCAATCCTTTTACCGCGCCTAATGGTATTCTTCTTTATTTGGATGAAATTCAATATTTCAATAAGAAGCAACAGCAATCTCTTTTGGAATTTATCGAAAACGGAAGCATAACCCTGATTGCTTCCACCACTGAAAACCCTTATTTCTATGTTTATAATGCCATTTTAAGCCGATGCACTGTTTTTGAATTTAAGCCTGTTGCCGCTTTGGAAATGATTCCCTTTATCAAAAGGGCGATTGCTTATCTTGAAGAGCAAAAGGGCTTTTCTATCACTTGCTCTGAAGAAGGGCTCAAAAAAATCGCCTACGGGTGCGGTGGAGATGTGCGAAAATGCTGTAATTGCATCGAAGTAATCTCTTTGGCCCTGACCAAAAACAATTCAACCATCACCGATGAACAAATCCAAGAAGCCTCTCAACGCAGCGGAAATCATTATGATAAAGACGGAGATTTTCACTACGATATTTTATCCGCATTTCAAAAATCAATTCGAGGCTCTGATCCCGATGCCGCTCTTGTTTACCTTGCGCGCTTGCTGGAGGCGGGCAATCTGATCGCCCCCTGCCGCAGGTTAATGGTAATTGCCGCGGAAGATATCGGCCTTGCTTATCCTCAAGCGATCTCAATAGTAAAATCCTGCGTGGATTGCGCTCAAGCATTAGGGCTTCCTGAAGCGCGAATCCCCTTGGCGGAGGCAGTTATTCTTTTAGCAACTGCGCCAAAATCCAATTCTGCCATTTGCGCCATTGATGAAGCGCTGGAAGATGTGCGCAATGGGAAGGGGCAAATCATTCCGGCAGACCTGCAGGATAGCCATTATGGTGGTGCCGAAAAGCTTGGGCATGGACGCGGATATCTATACCCCCATTCCTTTCCCAATCATTATGTTGAGCAAAACTATATGCCTGCTGATCTTAAAGGGCGGCAATATTATGAATTCGGAGATAACAAAACAGAGCGAGCATCCAAAGAATATTGGGATAAAATCAAGGAGAAAAAATGAAAAAGCAAGAACGAATTCAATTTATCATCGATACTCTTAATGAACTTTATCCAAAGGCAGAATGTGCTCTTCATTATTCCAAGCCCTATGAACTACTGATTGCAACCCGCCTTTCTGCTCAATGCACCGATGCAAGAGTAAATCTTGTTACTCCTGCGCTTTTTGCTAAATATCCGAGTTTGGAGGCTTTTGCCAAAGCCGATTTCGATGAGCTCTGCGAAATGGTTCATTCTTGCGGTTTTTTTCGAGCCAAAGCCAAAAGCATTATTGAAATGAGCCAAGATCTTCTTGATCGCTTCGATGGCAGAGTGCCGGATACAATTGAGGAGCTAACAACCCTTTCCGGAATCGGCAGAAAAACCGCCAATTTAATTTGCGGCGATATCTACGGGAAGCCGGCCATTATTGCCGATACCCATTGCATTCGCCTTGCCAATCGATTAGGGCTTGTTAAAAGCGATAACCCTCAAATAGTGGAACGCGAACTCAAAAAGTGCATCCCGCCGGAGCATCAAACTAAATTTTGCCATAATCTTGTGCATCACGGCAGAGCGATTTGCGATGCAAGAAAACCAAATTGCGAAAACTGCAAATTAAAATCCATTTGTAAATTTCCCAAATAAATCAAAGCGCCTTTTATAAGGCGCTTTGATTTATAAAAAAGATTTGACATTCTTTTATTTAATATATATAATTAACTTTGTATTTTTAGTTTTGCAAAACCAATCAAATCATTTTGCAAAAGCAAGGAGGTTCCAATGAGAAAAAGAAAAGTCAGCATTTGGCAAAGACTTTCGTTCTTCATTGTTGCTGCCATGATTTTAGCCATTGTTGGCTATACCGCATATGGTGTCGCTGTTGAAAAAAACAGTTATATGCGTTTTGGTATCGACATTAAGGGCGGAGTCAGCGCCACATTCCAATCAGCAGATGATTCAATCACTCCTACCGAAGAGCAGTTGGATTCTGCAAAAGAAGTTATTGAATTGCGTTTAGATGCCAATAACATTCTTGACCGCACAGTTTCTATTGATAAGGAAAATCATCACATTTTAGTTGAATTCCCTTGGCAAGCAACTGAAAAGAATTTCGACCCTGTTGAAGCAATCGCCGAACTGGGCGAAACTGCGCAGCTTACCTTTGCAGTTGTGAAGGAAGCCGAAAAGGATACCAAAGATGCCTATAAAGTGGATTATGAAGGTGGCTATTCCGCCTATTATACCATTAAAGACACCTTCATGGATGGATCCAAGGTTGAAAGCGCAACTGCCGGTTACCTTGAAGGTAAATATGTTGTTATGCTTGATTTCTATCCGGAAGGCGCCGATATCTTTGAAGAGATCACCAGCAAAAATATTGGTGGGTATATCGGTATTTTGATGGACGATACCATGATCAGTGCTGCGGGAGTCAGCGTTGCCATCACCGGTGATAGCGGTTGTTATATTGAAGGCAACTTTGATGCCGATGAAGCAAAGGAACTTGCTTCCAAGATCAACTCCGGTTCCTTGCCCTTCAGTATGGAAACCACCAACTATTCTTCTGTGAGCGCCACTATGGGTACCCAAGCCCTCAGCGTTATGGTCTTGGCCGGAATGATCGCTCTTTGCATCATTATTCTCTTTATGTGCATCTACTATCGCCTTCCCGGTTTTACCGCATCTCTGACCCTTTTGCTCCAAACGGCAGGTCAGCTTTTGATCTTCCATTTAATGGGGCTCACCTTAACCCTGCCCGGTATTGCAGGTATTATTCTCTCAATCGGCATGGGTGTTGATTCCAATATCATTATTGCCGAGCGCATAAAGGAAGAGATCAATAACGGGAAGACCCTGCGCGGCTCCATTTCGTCCGGATATAATCGTGCTTTCCAAGCAGTTTTGGATTGCAATGTAACTACCGCTGTTGTTGGCCTGCTTCTTTTGGCCTTCGGTACCGGTTCCATGCTTTCCTTCGCCTATACCCTCTTAATCGGTATTGTATTGAATTTTGGCCTTTCCATCATCTCTACCAAGCTGATGCTGGAATCCCTTTCTTCTTATAATTGCTTTAGTAATCCCAAATTTTTTGGGCTCAAAAATAAAAAGGAGGTTGCCTGATCATGATTAATTTTTATGCAAAAAGAAAAATCTTTTACGGCATCTCCATTCTGCTTCTCTTGGCAGGCATCATCGGCCTTTTTGTGCGAGGTGTTAAATTGGATATCACCTTCAGCGGTGGTGCAAAGCTAACCTATAGTTATGTTGGCCAAGAAATCAACCCTGCAGAGGTTGAGGCACTGGTTAAATCCACCCTTAAGCGCGATGCCACTTGCCAAAATGCCAAAGGCTATGAAACCGAAGATACCTCTCTTATTATCAGCCTTTCCGGCACCAAGAGCCTTACCACCGAGGATCAAGATAAACTTTTTAATGCCCTTCAGAAAAAATTTGCCGATTGCAAGATTGAGCAGGGCTCCACAACGAATGTAGAAGCCTCCATCGGTAATCGCTTTTTGCGCCGCGGATTATTGGCAATTCTTTTGGCAGCCATCTTTATCATTATATATGTAAGTATTCGTTTCTCGGTTGTTTCCGGTTTTACCGCTTCCCTTACTGCATTGATTGCTCTTTGCCATGATATTGCGTTGGTATTCTTTGTATTTGTTCTTTTTGGCATTCCTATTAACGATGGGTTTATCGCTGTTGTTCTTACCATTCTTGGTTATTCCATCAATGATACATTGGTCATCTTTGACCGCATCCGCGAAAATAAACGTCTCTTTGCCAACAAACTCACTAATGAAGAATTAGTTAACAAGAGCATTGCCCAATCTTTCACAAGAACCCTCAATACCTCTTTAATGTCGATCACCGCTTTAATTCTTGTTTTAGTTTTTGCATATTTTAAGGGGTTAACATCGATTATCAACTTTGCCTTTCCGATGATGATCGGTATTATTTCCGGTTGCTATTCTTCTTCCTTCCTGGCACCTTGCTTATGGTGCGCATTCAAGCAAAGAAAATCCCATTAAGTTACAATAAAAAAGCGCCTGCAAGGGGCACCCTCCGCAAGGAAGAATAGGTTTTGAGACCATCTTTTTCGCCCAAACAAATCGAAAAAATCACTCCATCCGTCAGCATGGCGGGGTTTTT
>JAZPYP010000052.1:0-5918 GCA_045544255.1 Eubacteriales bacterium
CGCGGCTCGCCTTACGAAGGTTTCAAACAATTTTTCCGAATCCCAAAAAAGGGGATGGAAAAAATTCATTCGAATTTTTTACAGCCCCTTATTTTGTTATAAAAATTCATTTTTCGCATGGTGATGCGGAATTCGACGGTGTAATTTTACACCCTTTGATTATTTTTTCCTTTTCTGCCCGCGAAAGTTTCTTAATTTGAGCCTCTCTTTTCAAAGCGGCGCTTTTATCGGGAAGCCGCTCCAAATAAGCAAGAGTAACAGGGCGATGAGAGCGGGTATATTTTGCGCCTTTGCCCGCATTATGGGCTTTAATGCGCCGCTCCGGATCGGTAGTGATACCGGTATAGAGGCTATCATCGGCGCACCGCAGGATATATACAAAATATTCCAACACTTTTCCCTCCCCCGATTGACTTTTCCTATTCAACATTTTATAATAAACCTAAATTGTTTGCAAGAAGGAGTTTTTTAAAAATGAGCAACCATTGGATCGCCGCATGGGGCTGCCCCATCGCCAAAGCCGGCAAGACCGGTGCGGAATGGATGAAGGATACCACCATTCGGTTTAATATTTTAATGACAGTGCCGGGGGAGGCGCTTAAATTTCATTTTTCCAATCTTTTCAATAAAGAAGAAAGCATCATCACCGCCGCCTCGGTTTCTGCCAATACCGAAGGGAGCAGTTTTGATCCTTATCGCCTTGTTCCTATCACCTTCGGCGGGGAAAAGAGCGGCAAAATGGAAGCAGGCGGCGCACTCTGCTCCGATGAAATTGATTTTTCCTTTCAGGCCGGCGAAACTCTCACCATCAGCCTCTATTTTGCTGAATTTACCCATCAGCTGACAGGGCATCAGAATAGCGGCGAATTTATCAAGCGCTGGGCGGCAAGCGGCGATTATACAATGGAAGCGGAGCTGCCCGAAAATGAATATAACGAAAGCCCTGTTTATCCCTTTATTCATACCATCGAAGCCCTCTCCCCCAAGGATTGCTATTCCATTGTTGCCTTTGGAGATTCCATTACTGCGCAGACTTGGCCCGATCGGCTCTCCCGCCGCCTTTTGGAGCTGGGCAAGACCAACATTGCCATCATCCGCAAGGCCATCGGCGGCAGCCGCGTTTTGCGGGAATATCCTTGCGATCTCTACCGCACCTATGGCCCCAAAGGCCTCGACCGCTTCGAGCGGGAGGTTTTGTTGCCGGGAGTGAAGAAGGTATTTATCCTTCACGGCATCAATGATATTATTCACCCCAACGGCGGCCCCTTCCGCCCCCTTTCCGATCAGCCTTCTTCCGAGGAGCTGATCGAGGGCTTGGAATTTTATATCCATACCGCCCATCAGGCAGGCATTAAAGTATTTCTCTCCCCCATTCTGCCCTTTGAAGGGTGGAGAACCTATAACGAAGAAAAAGAAAAGATCCGCGAGGGAGTGAACTATTGGATCTATCGGCAGGCGCCCATCGAAGGGGTTTTGCCCTTTGAACTGGCAGTTCTGGATCCCGATAATCCCCTGCGGCTTCATCAATTCTTTGATAGCGGCGATCACCTGCACCCCTCCGGAAAAGGCGCTCAGGCCATGGCTGAATCCATTCCGGAAGAACTTTTATAATAAAAAAGGATGCCATTGGGGCACCCTTCGTAAGGAAGGATAGCCTTGATAAAGCGATATTTTGGCGCAAAACAGCGTTAAAAATGCTCGCCACCCGTCAGGGTGCCTGCGCTTTTTGCCTTGTTTTGCATCCAAACTTTCGCCAATCAAGGTGCCACAAGCAGTTTTGAAACACAGATTTTTTGTTCAAGCGAATTGACAAAAATCCCGCCATGCTGACGCATGGCGGTATTTTTTCGATTTGTTTGGGCGAAAAAGATGCTCTCAAAACCTATTCTTCCTTGCGGAGGGTGCCCCTTTTGCAGCCCCTTTTATTATGCTTTTTTAAAAAGATCTTCGTCTAAAACAATCTCCATGATCTTTTGATAATAACCGGTTGGATTTTGGCGGAAGCGGTCGGCCGCATAGTAAGCATCCTTCCGATCCGGCACCAATACCTGATAAGAGAGCATAACCTCGCCCTGCTCCCGAATGGTGCAGGTAACCTGAAAGCCGCTTTCCGATTCCCGAATCTCGGCAGAGATCTCTTCTTCCTCCTGCTTTTGCTTCAAGTTCGCCTTCAGCGCCGCCAGCGTTTTGCTCTTCACATTATAGGGCAGGCGGCTTTCATATTCCGCTTCTACCTCCAGCCCCGCTTTGGTAATCTTATAGCTGCCGGTATCCTCCAAAGAGGCAATATCGATCATTCCGCTTGTAAGCAACTGCTCCACCGCTTGAGAATAATCAAAATATTCCACCAAGCCATCCTGCATTAAAACATCTGTAAGCCGCACTTCATTGACCACGCAATTTGCTTCCTTCAAAAGATAAAGGATCAGGGCTTTAATATCGGGAATTTCTTTCAATCCGCCAAGTTCGGGCATAATATCAACTCTCCTTTATTTTCTTTCTTTATTATACCACCGCCCCTTGGATAAAGCAAGGAATTTCCCATCTTTTAAAGGGAAAGGATTGCAAAAGGCCTAAAAAACGATTATAATAAAGAAAAGTTTTCTGATCGGAGGTTCCTCTTTATCATGGAGCTCAAAATCCCCTATCAAAAGGATCTTTCCCTGCCCCCTTCCCCCACCGGCAGGATCGATCATTTTTTATGGCTGAATAACGGCTGCGCGCCGGAAAGCGGCTTTTATCTTTGCTATAATGAAGAGGCGCTGAAGATCCGCCTTTTTTCCAAGGAATATCCCCGCTTCGTCAAGGCAAAAGAGGACGATGGCGCCATTTGGGAAGATAATTGCCTGGAATTCTTCTTGGCGCCCTTTGGCAAGGATCAGCCCTATATTAATTTCGAATGCAATCCCTTGGGAAAGATGATCATCGGCTTTGGCCTCTCCCGCCATGATCGCCGCCTTATTACCGCCGCCCTCAAGCCAAAGCTCGGCCTTAAAGCCGCGGTTTTCCCCGATTCCTGGCAGATTGAATATTCCATTCCCTTTTGCGAGATTTCCGCCCTCTTCGGGCAAAATTTCGAGCCCAAAAGCGGCAAAGAGCTCTTCTTTAACGCCTACCTTTGCGGCGATATGGCAGAGCCGCCCCGCTATGGCGCTTGGAGCAGGATCGATCTGCCGGAGCCGGATTTTCATTGCCCTGCATTTTTTGGAAAAGGAGTGCTTCAATAATGGGTTTATTTAAAAAGAAAAAGGAAAAGGACGAAAATCTTGCCCTTTTAAAAAAACTGGATAAACGGGGCGTTTCGATCCTTTGTGAGCGGGATCCCGCCACCTATCAGGAAAAAATTTTAGGCCGCAACGGGGCCTTCAATATCATCGATGATACCCTGATGATCGCCTGCGAAAATAAAGAGCTTTTCCGCTATCCCCTAAAGGATATTAAGGGTGGGGAACTGATGAACCTTTCGGGCATCTGCCTGAATGTGGGCTCCCGCCGCTTTGTGGCCTACTATACCGATGGCTCGATCGGGATCAAGAAAAAATAAGCGAAAGAAATTATCTTTTTAAAAAAGGAACTGCGAAAAATCCAAGATTTTTCGCAGTTCCTTTCTTTATTTCAGCCATGCTTGCAAAAATTCGGCAAGGAAGCAAGCACGAGTGAACCGTTCCCTTGTGTTATTTTCAAAATCAAATTCAACTCAATTAACATCGGTTCTACCATAGGCAATATCGCTATCATCCAATTGGATGCCGGAAGCACATTTGTAACCAAGCAACTGGCGAATCCAATCTTTCATTTGATCTTCAGATGGAACCGAAATATTTTGTTCATGAAATTGGATTCTAGCGCTCCAAGCAAATTTCCCTAAAAGGGATTCAAAATTAAGATCATTAACGCTTTCTTTTTCCGGAACCGTATACGACATGGCGAGGGAGGCAGTACCGATACGCTCCGTTCTATAATAATTTGAAATAGAATCTTTTCCTGATTCGAGCATCTTAAGCGGAAAATCTTGAATAAAATTCATTCCGTCTCCTTCTGCTGTCGTGCAAAAATGAAGATCAATATGAGGAAAAGATAATGCCGCTTTCTCGGAATGAACCTTATAGGTTTTTTCAACCCAACAACTCAAAATTTTATAAAAAGCCATTCGTTCTTTATCGGAAAGTTGTTGATTCGGGCGTTTTTGCACTTTTTCGGAAACGATTGCTTTTGCCTGCTCAAAAGGCAGCTCCTTTTGAGTTTCCCAATATTTATGAATCGCGGTAGGATTACCGGACTCATCCTCAACTTGGTATTGAAACTCCACCCAAGTAACCCCTTTGATCGCAAGAAATCGATTGATCAGGGTTTCGCATTGCTTCTTTGTTAAGGGCTTTTCTCCAAGGGAAAGGGTAGCGGCGGCGCGGCCATCGGGTAAAGCGCTCTCAACTGTTAAATTTTCAAGGTAGTTTGCAGAAGCATCAAGCTCTTTCCCTAAAATTCGGGGATAGAAATAGGGGTTCTCCTGCTGATCCGGCGCGATAACAGCGCTTTGCTCAACAAGGGTGCCGAAGGGCAGATCATGAAACAGATTTTTTCCAAGATACTCTTTGGTGGTAAACACCTGCATCTCCAAGGTATAGGTTTTAGCACCGCTCTCTTTCAATCTGCCGATCTCGCCCTCCAACTGACCTTGCAGATAATAATAATTCTCATGAGCAAGATAGGCAGAAAAAGCCTTACGCTGCTCTTCGGTAAGCGCTTCATCAAAATTCCGGCTCGTTGCCTTTTTCTTAACGATTGCAAGGGCCTCGTTGAAAGGCAATCCCCCTTGCTGACCGGATTCCGCCTCCTCCTTTGCGGGGTTATCTATGATTTCTTGCTGATGAATCTCTTCTTTATTCTCCACATACTCATCGGGCTTTGCTGCAGAAGAGGAGCCGGGGAGGGTAACAACCTGCTCTTCGATCGGATTTTTAGGCCAAAGAAGCAGCAGGCCAAAGAGCAGCACTGCGATAGCCGCAACCGCAAGAAGAGGTTTTAGAATAGGGAAATAAAAGGTTTTCGGGGCGATTTCTCTTTGATAGATGCGCTCAACCAACAGATTTTGCGCCGCAAGAGAGGGTTCCCAACCGGCCTCTATAGATTTCAACTGCGACCATTCCATATATTTATACAAACTCCTTTCGATAGATTTCTTGCGCCTTTTTCCGCGCCCGCTCCAAGCGCTTACGCACTGTGGCGGCAGAGAGCCTCAGCATTTTAGCGATCTCTTCGGAAGAATAACCCTCCACATAGCGAAGCTGCAGGATCATGCGATCCTTCATCGGCAAGGAAAAAAGAAGCTCTTGCAGGCTTCCCTTTTGAGAAGGCACTGCAACGATATTTTCGTTCAGAGGCTCATGGCTATGGCGAAAGATTGAACGGAGAATGCTTTTTGATACATTAGTAACGCAACGAATCAACCACGCCTTTTCATGCTCTGCCGATTCAAATTCCGGCGCATGCTTAAAATAACGCAGAAAAGTTTCTTGATAAGCATCATCGGCATCCTCCGGATTGCGCAGGATGACCATGGCAATTTTATAAACTGTTCCGCTATATAATTGCACAGCGCGGTGCAACCGAGCTTTTTGCATCAATCATCGCCTCCTTTTGTTTTTTAACCGCGGTTTCGGGGGAATGCTTTTTTGCCCCTTCACCCTTAATACTTTCGAAAATGAAAAAATGTGACATTTATTTTTAAAAAATTTGGGGCTGTAAAAATAGTCCGAACCGCAAAGGGCAGGAAATTACAAGGCCTTTTTACAAAGAAACTGAAGAAAACCAAGAATAATGATAGAAAATATCGAATTTTCGATATTTTCTCCCATTTGAATGCCCTTTGCTACCTTAAAACCGAGCCACTCGGCGTATCACATACGCCGTCGGGTATC
>JAZPYP010000053.1:0-6533 GCA_045544255.1 Eubacteriales bacterium
CGTTCTTCTTGTGTAGTGGTGAAATTTTCTGCAAAAGCAGAAAGTGAAATTGGCCTGACGGCGAGGGAAATTGCGCCTTTCGTCGCAGTGAAATTTTCAAAAACAAGGTTTTTGAAAGTTTCGGATAAAACTTGCCCACCCTGCGGCAAGTTTTTATTTATTTTCTCATTTCTTCAAAGAATTTTTATTTCGCGCATAGAACCGTCCCCTGCGCGCTCAATAATAAAAACTCGGTCAAAAATTGACCGAGTTTTTTTCTTCACTTTTGAAAAATGATCATTTTTCAAAAATTTCACCTGCCGCAGGCAGATTTCACTCTTGCCCTGCAAGAATTTAACTTTTACCCAAAGGGTAAAAATTTCACTGCAAATAAAAAAAGAGAACCCCGAGGGGTTCTCTTTTTTATTTGCTTAATAGTTGCCCATAACCATCTTCAGGATGGCAATAGCATCGGCAGTGGTGATACCGGCAACGCCATCAACATCTGCGCCAACAGCGCTGATCTCTTCGGCGTTCAGAGTGCCGTTTACAACACGCAGTACAAGCACTGCATCGGCCATGGTGATATCACCGTCGCCATTCACATCGCCGGGAATGGCTTCGCGAACAACAACCTCTGCGGTAGCGCCTGCAACCTCAGCGGGAAGCTCGATAGCCCCCTCGCCCTCGCCGGAGATCACAACCGCTTCCTCAACGATAACCTCGATATCATAGCTGCCTGCTTCAGCGGGAGCAACAAGGCCGAAGGAAGCCAGCAGAACTCTGCCGGTAAGATTCTCATCAGAAGCGATGATCATCTCGATGCCGCCCTCGATCTCCTCAGATTCAACGAAGGGGAAAGCTTCGCCAAACTCACCTGCGCCGATTTCCAGCTCGGTAAGGATGGTTACCTTAGCGCCTGCAAGGCCCAGACCGTCGATATCCAGATAGATATCAACCGCGGGATTCACACCGAGATCAACACTCTCAGTCTCGATGATCACTTCGGTATTGGTCTCCATTGCCAAGAGACGGGTGTAGGAATAGCCGCAGCCTGCAACAGAGCAGGTCTTGGTCTCAACGCCGCAAACGCCATAGTCTGCAGGAGTGGTCTCAACCCAATCGCCAAAGGTGCAAGCCTCGGTCTTATCATTGCCGCAAGCGCAGGTGCCGGTATGGGTAGAATCAGCGCCAACGGTCTCATCGTCGTGCTCGAAGTTTTCGAATACGCAAGCAACAGTCTCTTCATAGTCGCAGGTATCGCAAGCAACGGTATGCTGCTCATCGCCTGCGGGAGTCTTGGAGAGGGTGCAATCTTCGGTATCAAGAACTCTGCCGCATGCGCAAACGCTATCATGAACATGCTTATCGCCATCTACGCGATGAACATATTCTGCATGAGCGCAATCCTCGATCTTATAAACGGTGCAGCCTTCATCGCCGCAGGTCAGCTTATGCTGATTATTATCCAGCTGATCATAGGTGCCGTTCTCCCAATCATGAGCAACATTGGAGGTCAGAGTGGTGTCGGCGGTGTAAACATCAGCAGCGGTTACATCGGCTTCGCCATTCTTAAAGTCGTAAGCAGCATTCTCCAGAAGAGCAGTTACTGCGGTCTCATTCAGCTTACCGGAAGCATTGGTATAAAGAACAGCAACTTCCTTATTATTATCGGACTGATCAACGAAGGTAACTGCGAAGGGAGCAGCATAGCCTTCAGTTGCAAACATTACAGGATAAGCATTGAAGCTATTGTCTACCAGAGCCAAAGTCTTCTCAGCAGCCTTATTCAGCTTATAAGCAGCCTCGCCGCTCTTGAATGCAGCAGCATCCAGAGTGGTAATACCTTCAACCTCAGAAGAATATCCAGTCTGAGCGCCGGTGCTATCGAGGGTTCCAACCAATTTGGTAGAATCGGTAAAGATATTCTGATAGGTAGTGTTAGCAGTAGCGCTGCCGACACCGTTGAGAGCCAGAGTATCATTGCCTGCGGCAAAGATATTCTTATAGGTGAGAACCTTATCGTTATACTGCCAGCCTGCAAGCTCATAAGCAGCAGTACCGCCGCAGTTTACGATGATGGCGCCATCTACGGTAGCGGAGGCCAAAGCGCTCTCGATGGTACCGAAGAGGATACCGTTACCCTTAGAGGTGGTAGCAGGATTGGCATTATTCATAAAGCCATCCACATAGAGACCTTCAACCACATAGGTTTCACCGCCCTTACCGCAGCGGCCGCAGATCACACCGGCGTTGGTGATACCGGCATCAGCATTGGTCAGATTGGTCTTGAATTCGGTATCAACAACCGAGCAGTTCTTGATGGTACCGGTGCTGGCATTGAGGATCTGACCGAAGAAGATACCGCCCAGGTTGCCATTGGAATTCTCAGCAACAACAGTATTCTTTACATGAACATTCTCAAAGGTGGTATTGCCCTCAACGCCGTTGCCTGCGAATACCGCACGACCATAGCCGCCGCCGATATTGGCATTATCAACAGTCAGATTCTTGATGGTACCGCCCTTATAGTTACCAAACATACCAACGGTATTATTGCAGGTCCAGTTTGCAACAGTGAAGCCATGACCATCGAAATCGCAGCTTGCGCCATCAAAACCATCGAAGGACTTGCCGGTCAGATCAATGTTGGCACCCAGATGGAGGGTAATGCCATCAGCGCGCAAGGTTGCGGTATCAGCAGCAACCATCTCGTCGCCATTCATGATCTTATAGTTCTTCATTGCGGGATATTTGCTCATCTCGGAGATGGAGGGAACATTGGGATATTCATCCACATACTCACCCTGCAGAGCCTGCAGAGCAGCAACCTCAGCAAGGATGGCTGCGGTATCGCTGCTCTCAAGGAGAGCCTCAGCCTCTTCGCAAGCGGTTGCAACAGAAGCCTTGAAGTATTCGATCTTGCGATCAACAGTGTAGTAGTCGATGGCTTCCTGCAAAGCAGCCCTTGCATTGGCCAGCTCTTGAGCAGCGCCCAGGCTAACGGCTACAACAACATCAGCATTCTTATTAACAGTTACCTTATTGCCATCGGCAATGGTGCCGGATTCGCCCTCGATAGAGAACTCTGCCATGGGCTCCTCGGCATAAGCAACAGTAACGGTCTCGCCAACATTTGCATAATAGGTTTCAACAACCTCGCCGGTGCCAAGCTTCAGCTCAACCTTGCGGGTTGCATTGGCAGCAGTGCCCTTAACAGCAGCGCCTTCAGCGGTAGTCCACCAGAGGTCCCCACCGGAAACGGCGTTTACAGCATAAGCGGCAGCAGCATCGGTATTGGTGCCTGCAAGAGCCGCGGAGCTGGTAGCGGTGGTAACATTTGCGATGGTATCGGAGCAATAAGCGTTCTTCATGGTCACATTGCCGCCATCTCTGAAGAGAACAGCGGAACCGCCGGTAACGGTATTGCCCTTAACAAGCAGACCGTTTACATCGATTGCGGAGGTCTGAACATGACCAACCAGAGAAACATGAGTGCCGCCGATGGTAACATTATTACCAACAACGCCCACATTGTTCATGATTACCTTGGTGCCGGTCTGAGCCTCGGCAGTACCGAATACAACGCCGATATAGCCGCCATCGGTTCTGCTATATTTGATGGTGTTATTAGCGAGATAGCAGTCGGTCAGGGTATAATGAGCTTTCTCGTTTGCGTTGCCGCCGCGGGGCTTACCGATCAAAAGACCGAAGTGGCCGGCATCGGTAGTAGTAGCAGAAGCATCAAAGGTAGAGCCGGTAACGGAGCAGTTGGTGATATTGATAGCTGCATCCTTGCCGGCGATTGTATAGCGGCCCAGCAGGAAGGCAACAACCTCTTGCTTAGTAGAAGAAAGAGTGATGGAGCAGCCATCGAAATGGATATTCTCGATCGTCAGGGTGGTGGCAGCGCCATCGGCAGCCATACCTGCATTGTTATGACCCACACCGTAGAGCATTGCGCTGCAAGTGGTGCTCATAGTATGGCAGTTTACAAAGGTAACATTCTTCAGGGACTTAATGGCAGCAGCCTGGCCATAAACGTTGGAGAAGAGGCCGCGGGTATTGATAGCAGCCTTGGTGGTGCCATCAGCAGCGATACCCCAGTTCTGGATCTCATAGCCCTGGCCATCGAAGGAAGCCTTGAAGCCTTCGATACCATTAAAGGTGGAGCCCTTCATGTCAACATCGTTGACCATGTATACGGTATCGTCAACATCGAAGAGGCTCTTATTATCTTCCATTGCCTGGAAATCGGCAGCCTCGCGGATCACATAAACGGGGCAGCCGGGATATTTAGCGATCTCGGTCATGGAAGGAGCATTGTCCTTAGAAACCGCATACTGGGTTTTGAAGGCTTCCAAAGCAGCCCTGGCATTATCATAAGCAGTCGCATCGGAACCGTTAGCTTCGCAAAGAGCCTGAGCATCCGCCAGAGCAGTAGCAGCGCCGGCTACATAGTAGCTGATATTACGAGAGGTATAATAAGCGATGGACTCTTCCAGAGCAGCCTTGCTGACTGCAGCAAGATTCTCGCCGGCCTTGATTACCTGAACGGTAACATCGCCGGTGGTGCCCATGGTCAGGGTAGAGCCATCGATGGTAGCAGCGCCATCCAGAACCTTAAAGGTTGCCTCAGCATCCTCAGCATAGGAAAGGGCAGCGGTCTCGCCACCGTCAACGTAGATAGCGCCAACAGGGGTGCCATCGGTCAGTTCCAGATTTACCTTACGGGTGCGGCCTGCTTCATTAGTGGGAGCAATGTTGCCATTCTCCATCTCCCAGAACATGGTATACTTGCCGGTTGCATTATCGCTCATGAGGTATGCCTGCTCACCGGAGGTATATTTCTCAGCGTTTACTACTGCAAAGGGAGCATCAGTTGCGGTTGCACCAGCATTAGTATTCAAGCAATATTTGAAATCAATTGCGCTGGAATAAAGATTGGTGCTATGACCATAGGTATACCAGTCCACATTACCGGTAACATAATACGGAGTTTCAGCGGTAATGGTGGGATTATAGATCAAGATATTATCAAGGGTAGGATTGCCGCCAATTCTTCCGCCCAATACACCTGCAGAATTAACTGCAGTCATGGAGCAGTCAACAACAACAGCATTTTTCACAATCGGAGTAATACTGCCGCCATCCGGTTTACCAATCAAAACACCGCCGTTTTCTTTGCTTCCGGTGATAGTAATACCCTTTGCATAAACGTTGGTTACGGTCAAAGAGGTTGTGCCGCTAGCCATACGGCTTACAAGAGCAGCCAGATTGTTGCCGTTTCCTGCGATGGAGCTATTGATGATCACGATATCGCTGATCACATTCGCTCTCTTCTGCGCATTAGGCAGAATGAAAGCTGCCTGCTCGGTAGCGGTAATATCGCAGTTCTCGATGGTAATGTTGCTGATGGTCAAAGAACCATTGGTAACACCATCATTATTATGAGAGCCATAGACCAAAGCAGTATGATTAGCGCCCTTCAGGTCACAATCATAGAACTTGATGTTCTTAATAACCTCGGTCTTACCTTTCATAACAAGAGCCACCTGGCCAGCGGTGGTATTTTTCCAGTTAGAAATGGTATGGCCTTGGCCATCGATATTAAACTGCGCTGCGCCAAAGCCGATAAAATCGCCCTTGCCCGACAAATCAATGTCTGCAGCTAAATACACTGTGGTATTTTTCAGTTTGTCATTGTTTGCGATGGTTGCAGCGTATACCATTTCATCAGCATTCGTGATGACATAAGCTGCTGCAGCACTTTCGCTTCCAGCGGTGAACGCCGTGATTTTCGCAGTATTGTCTGCATTATATGCATCAGTAGCGGCCACTGCGGGAATTGCAATGCAAGCCAGCATAGAGATCAGCATGCAGACGGTTGCGATCGCAGAGATCACACGTGTCTTTTTAGTGAACATCTTTCATGTTCCTCCTTTTTTAATATTATAACGCCTCTTTTTGGGGCACCGCCCCATTAAGAGATTATTATACGATACTATTTTATCATAGGCCCTTTAGAAAATAAAGCACCTTATGTTGCATTTTTTGCACTATTTGTGAATTCTTTTAAAAACCATGGATTTAAATCATCTAAAATGCACAAACTGTATCCAACTGCACAGTGCGCAGGGGGACGGGGTGTGGTTGCAGTGAAATTTTTACCCTTTGGGTAAAAGTTAAATCCCTGCGCAGGGGACGGTTCTATGCGCGAGATAAAAATTCTTTGAAGAAATAAGAAAATAAATAAAAACTTGCCGCGCAAGTAGGCAAGTTTTATCCGAAACTTTCAAAAATCTTGTTTTTGAAAATTTCACTGCGGCGAAAGGTGCAATTTCACTCGCCGTCAGGCGAATTTCACTTTCTGCTTTAGCAGAAAATTGCACCGAACTGCGCAGGGGACGGTTCTATGCGCGAATCAAATGGCAAAAAATCCCGCGACCTTTCTTGGTCGCGGGATTAAAAGTTTACGCGATAGCGCTCATGGCAAGGCGGATCAGCATTGCCACATCGGCGGTGGTGATCCCGCTATTTTCGGTAACACCATC
>JAZPYP010000054.1:0-34080 GCA_045544255.1 Eubacteriales bacterium
GAAGGTTTCAAACAATTTTCCCCACCCCCAAAAAGGGGTCTGTAAAAAATTCATTCGAATTTTTTACACACCCTTTTAAATTTATATTCCCCATTCCTTTTCAAAGGCGCGGACTTCAGAAAGATATTGCTCTTTATCCACAAGGTAGCATAGCCCATGGCCGGCATCGGGAGTGGTAACCAATTTTTTGGTGGCGGCGCAAGCCTCATAGCTTTTTTTGCTCATCCAGCAAGGCACAAACCGATCATCCTCTCCATGAAAGAAGATCACCGGCACTCTGCAGCGGGCCATGGCTTCTTCGGGGCTTTTTTCTTCCAGATCAAAGCCCCCGTATAGCCTTGCGGAAAGTTTAACCAGAGGGTATAAAAGAGCAGCAGGCAGCTTCATCTTTCGAATAACCACCTTAATAATTTCCTTGGCGCTATGGTAGCCGCAATCGGCCAAAACCCCAATCACCTGCTTCGGCAAGGGCTCCCCTGCAGCCAAAAGAACGGTTGAGGCGCCCATAGAAATGCCGCAAAGAATGATCCGCGCATCAGCACCGAAATGCTCCACTGCGAAATCCACCCAAGCAAGGCAATCGCGGCTCTCATTAATGCCAAAAGAGATCACATGACCATCGCTCAATCCTGCCGCCCGCTGATCCACAATCAGGGCGCTATGCCCCAGCTCAAAGCAACGCTGCACGCCGCCGCAGAGATCCCGCTCCGCATTGCCCCGATAGCCATGGAACATCAGTTCAATAGGCGCACCCTTCGCATATTCATAGTATTTTCCCCTTAAGGTCAGCCCATCAAAAGAGCGGATCGAAAAATCCTCATGGGGCATCTCTCTTGCCTCTTTCATCCAGGCAAGCATCTGCTCCCGATAAGGAAGATAGATCTTTCCATCGGGAAGAGTGAATTTTTGAAGCTCCTCCGGCTTGCGGCTTTTGGAATAAAAAGCCATATAAAAGCAGATATAAGCAGCAACAAAAAAGAGAATTACCAAGCCTAAAAGGACCCATAAAATTAGCATTTGGTCATCACCTGTTATTTAAAAATCAATGTTATTTTACCACTATGCGCCATTTTTTGCAAGATGGGATTTATATATTGCAGAAGGGGCCAAATCATGGTATAATGATTGAAAACAGTGAGGGAGAAAACTGAATATGGACGTAAATTATAAAAAGAAGAAATTCTATAATACTGCCCATTACCCCATTCGCCAGCCGATCTATCTTTCCTTTTTGATCTGGCTGCTTTGCAAATTCATTCTGATCGGCAAAAAATTCAAGATTGAAAAGGTAAATATGGAGGGATTAAAGCCCCCGTATTTTATGCTCAGCAACCATATGTATTTCATTGATTTTGAATTGGCAGCTGTGGCGATCGGGCCCAAAAGAATCAATAATGTTGTTAGCATCGATGGCTATTATCGCCGCCCTTGGCTGATGGAATGGATCGGTTCCATCGGTACCCGTAAATATACCAGAGATCTTCACCTTATTAAATCCATTAATAAGGTATTAAAACGGGGGGATATTTTAAGCATGTATCCCGAAGCGCGCTATTCCCCCTGCGGCATCACTTCCTATATTCCCGAATCCCTTGGCAAACTGATTAAGAAGAACGGAGTGCCGGTAGTAACCGTGATCCACCATGGCAACCATCTCCATTCCCCCTTCTGGAATTTTCGCAAAAAGAGAAAGGTGCCGATGAAAACAGTTGTTACCCAACTGCTGACTGCCGAGCAGGTCAAGAGCATGAGTTGGGAAGAGATCAACCAAGCGATCCTTCAGGGCTTCCAATATGATGAATACCAATATCAAAAGGAAAATGGCATTCTCATCACCGAGCCCCTCCGCGCCGAAGGGCTCGAAAAAGTGCTTTATCAGTGCCCCCATTGCAAGGCAGAATCCAAAATGAATTCCAAGGGAGCGGAAATCTTCTGCGAAGAATGCGGCAAGCGTTGGTTCCTCCGCGAGGATGGTGCTCTGGAGGCCCTCAACGGGGAAACCGAGTTTTCCCATATTCCCGATTGGTTCCGCTGGGAGCGGGAGCAGGTGAAGGCTCAAATCGAGGCAGGAACCTATTCCTTTGAAGATGAGGTTGAAGTCTTCTCCTTCCCCAACTGCAAATTTATCCCCCTCGGCATGGCGAAAATTCGCCACGATATGGAGGAAGGTTTTATTCTGGAAGGCGAATATCGGGGCAAGCCTTATCGCATTCAGCGAAAGCCCATTGAGAATAACAGCCTTCATATCGAATATGATTATTGCTATATCAAGCCCTATGATTGCTTTGATATCTCTACCGAGAAGGATTCCTTCTATTGCTACCCCACCAAGAAAAATGTGATCACCAAGCTGGCCTTTGCCACTGAGCTGCTCTATGAGCGGGCAAGGCCCCAATAAAGGCACAAAAAAGTCCCCGACCGCAGAAAAATGAAAGAAAGCAAACAGATTGTACCACTCAACAAATCAAGAAAGAGAAAGACGTATCACTCTTTCTCTTTGTTTTCTTTAAAGGAAAAAAATCCGCATAATAATGCGGATTTTGATTAAATTTTTCTGCTATCCGCCAAACCGCTCTCTACCGTACCTATGTACGCCGACGAGAACGGTTTGACGAATTCGGAAACATTTTTGAGAGTCTTCCAGCGTGTCAAAGATGATAAAAACAGGGTTCTTTGACACGCTGAAAAAAGAGGAAGTCAAAGACTTCCTCTTTTTATTATTGAAGTTCGAAAGATTTTGTATGCAAAAGATGATCGGCGCAGCCGGTAGAGATTTGGATCTCGCCCGGCTCGGAGATGAATTCTTGCTCAAAATTCCAAAAGCGAAGCTGCGCCTCGCAAATCTCAAAGGTGATCTCCTTGCGCTCATGGGGCGCAAACTCCACCTTCTTAAAATCGATCAACTGCTGAATGGGCCGCACCACAGAAGCAACCGGATCCCGCATATAAAGCTGAACCACTTCCTTGCCGGCAAGGTCGCTATCATTGAGAATTGTGATCTTTGCAAGAATGGTTTCATCCTTCTTCATCGCATCCTTATCAAGCTCCAATCCCTCATAAATAAAGTTGCTATAGGAAAGGCCATGGCCAAAGGGATAAAGGGGCAGATTGCCGCAATCGAGATACCCCGAATTATAGCGGGTGCGCACTTCTTCCTTTTCAGGGCTCTTGGGGCGGCCGGTATTATTCCGATTATAATAGATGGGGCATTGACCGGTGGCTTTGGGGAACGACATCGAAACCTTACCGCAAGGATTAGCAAATCCCAGCAAAAGCTCCGCCGCAGCGGCGCCCCCTTCCGAACCGGGAAGCCACATCTCCAAAATAGCGCCCACATTCTTATGAAGCTCGGAAAGCGCCAGAGGGCGCCCATTGAAGAGAACAGCGGCGGTATTGGGATTGGCGGCGGCGATCTCCTTTGCCAAGCGATTTTGAAGATCGGGCAGGCCGATATCGGTGCGGCAGTTACCCTCGCCTGAATAATCATCCGGCTCTCCAAGGCATAAAACAACCGCATCGGCTTCTTTGGCAATTTTAATCGCCTCTGCAAATCCGCTCTCGTCCGAATCATTCCATTCGGCGCCGCAGCCCTTGGCGCAAAGGATCTCTGCCTCGGGCAGATGTGCCTTGAACCCTTCCCGCATCGTTACCGTTTCATCATATTGCCCATTGCATCTCCAGATGCCAAGGGCTTTCTTTTCATCGGCATAAGGGCCGATAAGAGCGATTTTCTTAACCTTCCGATCAAAGGGCAGAATCCCATCATTTTTCAAAAGAACCGCGGATTCAACCGCCGCCCTTCGGGCAATGGCCCGATGAGCCTCGCTCATAAAGAGCGCCTGCTCACGCTCGCTTGAAGCGCCGCGGAAGGGATCTTCAAAGAGCCCAAGCTCTTCTTTCAGCTCCAGCACCTTCATTACCGCTTCATCCAACTGCTGCTCGGTAAAAACGCCTTCCTTGATCAATTCTTCAAGATGAAGATGATAAGCATTGGAGCACATTTCGATATGGCAACCGCAATCAAAGGCCATCTTTGCCGCCTCCTTTTTATCGGCGGCAACTCCATGATGGAGAAGCTCATTGATGGCGGCCCAATCGCTGATCACCAGCCCATCAAAGCCCCATTCCTCTCGCAGGATCTTTTTCATCAGCCATGCATTGGCAGTGGAAGGGATCCCATTAAGGGAATTAAAAGAAGGCATTACCATCTTTGCCCCTGCATCAAGGCATGCCTTATAGGCAGGAAGGTAAAATTGCCGCAGGGTGCGCTCGGAAAGCTCAACGGTATTATAATCCCGCCCTGCCTCGGCGCCGCCATAGGCTGCAAAATGCTTCACACAGGTTGCAATATGATCCTGATCCCGAAGATCATCGCCCTGAAAAGCCTCCACTTGGGCGGCACCCATGATGCCATTGAGCATCGGCTCCTCGCCACAGGTTTCCATCACCCTGCCCCATCTTGCATCACGCACATAATCTACCATGGGAGTAAAGGTCAGATGAATACCGGAAGCCGCGGCCTCTTTTGCCGCCATTTCAGTGCATTCCTTTACAAGCTCAGGATCAAAGGAGCAGCCAAAGGCCAAAGGAACGGGAAAATTGGTGCGATACCCATAAATCACATCACGCATAAACAAAAGAGGGATCTTATTGGGATCCTTTTCCAGATGCTCCTTTTGAATCCGAATCACCGCTTCGGCGGAATTGGTACCGAGCACGCTGCCAAGGCAGGCAATATCCTCCTCGGAAAGCCGGTAACGCGCCTTCGGGCCGGTAACATCGGCCCCCTCATCAGCAAAGAGATCCGAACTGAATTGCATCAATTGGCCGATCTTTTGCTTGATTGTCATCTTATTTAACAGTTTCCTCAAATCAGGCATAAAAACGCTCCTTTTCATTATTCTAATTTTAATTATAACGAACTTTCGATTGTTTTCAAGTGGTTTCGCTGATTTAAGTTAAAATATGCCATAATAAAATGAGGGGCACCCTCCACAAGGAAGAGTGCCCCTCATTTTATTATTTTTCAAAGCCTTCTAAGCATTCATAGAAGCCGGCAACCTTCATAAACTGAATATATTCTTCGCTTTTGATCTTTTCGCCAAGCTTGCCCACATAATGGTTTTGGCCCTTGAAATTGCCATCCCATTCGATAAGATAATAAACCTTCTCTTCAGGGATCAGATCAAGGCGCAAAACGCTATCGGGCTCAACGCTGGCGGCGCCTTCTAAAATCAACTCTCCGGTAAGGGCATTTTTAACCCGATAAGAGATTTCTGCATTTTCTCTTGCATCATTGCAGGCCACAAGGGTGAGATTGCCCTTTTCATCAGGCTCATCGCAGATCATGGTAAAAGGCGCTTGAGAGCGCTTAATATAATGATAAGCCACCTTCTTGCAGCCATACCAATCCACCACTGCATCGGAGAATTGAGGCCACCCATCGATCATATTCCACCAAAGCATTCCGCTGCAATACCATTTGCGGGTGCGGAACCGCTCAATATAGAATTTCTTGCCCTCTGCCTGAAAAATCTGACTAAAGAGGGCATAGGTTTCAATATCTTTAACCTCGATATCCCCAAAGAGATAGCGAATCTGCCGGAGCATCACGGGAATGCGATAAACATAGGGGGAAAGGGCATCGGCGGCAGGGCTGGTGGCATGGATTTGCCATTGAGGATCGGCGCAAAATTTCTCATCCCCCCAATTGGTCAGCCGATCGGCATCGATGAATTTCTTGATGCTTGCGGGAGAGGGGCAGCCATGGGCGCCTGTTTCCGATACAAAATGGCTGACAGCCTTCCGATGATAATCATCCTTAATGGATTCCCGATAGCCCCAAAGATGATCCTCCGAGGGCTTTTTGCCGAGTTCCTTCTTGGTAAGATAGGGGGAACTTGGCAGGTAGGGGCGGGTGCCGTCTTCCTGCAGAACCACTTCTTTTAAAACTTTGCGGGTAAGGATATTTTCATCGGGATAATCAAACCATTGATCGCATTCGTTATCCCCTGCCCAAAGAACGATCGAGGGGTGATTGCCGAGATGGCGCACGATATAGGAGGCTTCCTTGCGAAGATCATCCTGCAGCTTTTGATCCCAGGGATAATAGCCGCAGCCCATGCCGAAATCCTGCCAAAGCATGATGCCGCGCTCATCGCAATATTCATAAAGGGCATCTTCGGGATAGATATTGCCGCCCCAAAGACGAATCATATTGCAGCCCAGATCATCGATCATATCAAGGGCACGCTTGGTATAAAGATGATGCTCCGAGGGGAAGGGAGAGGTGGGCACCCAGTTGGTGCCATGGCAATAAACAGGCTTTCCGTTGATGATAAAGCAGAATTTGCCGTCCTCCCCTGCATAGTCGGTGCGATCCAATGCGGTGGTGCGGATGCCAACCTTCAGCTTCATCTCATCCACAATCTCGCCATTCTTGCGCAAAAGAGTAACCTTCACATCATAGAGATTGGGATCTCCATAATTTTTCGGCCACCAAAGCTTAGGATTCTCTAAAGAGAATGCCACCCGCTCATGGATGGAGAAAACAAGATGATCTTTTTTAAAGGAAGAAACCCCGCAGGAGCCTTCGATCCGCAAAAGATAATCGGTCAGAAGATCAAGTTCGCTCTGCAGCCGCACGCTGAAGGCAAAGCTTGCTTTATTTCCTTTGATCTTACCCATCAGGAAATTGCAGCGATCGATCCGCTCCCGTTTTTTGTAAATGATCTTCACATCTCTCCAAAGGCCGCCCGAAACAATTCTGGGCATAATATCCCAGCCAAACATATAGGCCGCTTTGCGGATCATCAAGGAATCGGCGTTGTACCGCTGGGCGCGGGTGGCGGCAGGATGATCAAACTGCCTTGCATAGATCACCGGCGGAATAATATGGATCATAAGCTCATGGGTGCCCTCCTCCATCTCTTCCAATGAAAAATCATGGGGAATGAGCATATTATCTGTAAAGGAAAATAACTTGCCATCTATATAGATCTCTGCAATGGTATCAATGCCCTCAAAAAGCAAAAAGCCCTCTTCCTGCTCCCGCTTTTCAAAGGTGAATTCGGTACAATACCAGCGATGGTGGGCCTCCAGCTTCTGGATTTCCACCACATTCTCGCCTTTATAAATCTCTTTGGGCAGTTTCCCCTCTTTAATAAGATCCAATTCCCAGCAGCCGGGAACAGTTGCATCATAAAGGGGGCAGATGGCCTCAAGCTCCGCTTTTGTTTTAGGCGGAGAAACCTTTTTGAATGCGCTGTTGATCAAAGTACCAAGCTTCCAATTCATTTCATCTACTCCTTGCATAAAATCTCTTTTCTATATTTTACCGCGTTTTCAGAATAGAGGCAACCAATAAACCACTACTTTTACGCAATATTTCAATATTTTCATTGATTTTCTTTAATTTTAATGTAAAATAGATAGTGAGGTGATTTAAAAATGCAGAAAAGCCATATGCGCTTCGCCCGCGCCTCTTTCATCGGAGCAGAGCGCCATCTATCTGTCCATCGGCGCCCCCTTTCCGACACCGCGCTTCATGCCCATGATTATTTTGAGATCGAGATCATTTTAGAAGGCGATGGGCGGCAGATCTTAAACGGTGCAGAAAATCCGCTGGTGCGAGGCAGCATTTCAGTTTTAACTCCTGCCGATTTTCATCAGATTGAAAAAGGAAATACCCCTTCCGATTCTTGGAATATTGCCTTTGATGAAACAATCCTCCCCCCGCTCTATTTAGAGCCGTTATATGGTGCAAAAGCACCTTTCAGAATCCTTTCAGAAGCGCTTCTTCAAAAGGTAGTTCAAGCCGCATCCCTTTTGATGCAGGAAGAAGAAAACGAGCGATCCGCCCGCCCCCTTTTGGAATATCTTCTTTCTTTGCTGTTTACCCCTGCCGAGGATGCTTCCTCCCCCTCCCCTATAGGAAAAGCGCTTCTTTATATTGAAAATCATTTTCGTGAGGACCCTTCCCTTGCCGATGCTGCCAACGAAGCGCACCTCTCGGCAGGCTATTTCGGTGCTCTCTTTAAAAAGACCACCGGAGAAACCTATATCCATTATCTCAACCATCGCAAGGTTCATTGCGCCGAAATGCTGCTTAAAAACGGCATGAGCGTTGCCGAGGCCTGCTTTGCCTCAGGCTTTGGCTCCCTATCGGGATTTTTGCATACCTTTAAAAAATTCAAGGGAGTGGCCCCCGAAGCCATCAAAAAAAGAGAAGATTCGCTAGGGGTTGTACCCTAAAGGACAGTTTTAAAAAATAGCTATGACATTATCACTATATAAAACATTTTTTGAGATAGTAAAACGGATGTGCAGAAATTCTACACATCCGTTTAATATTCGTCTCATACCTTGGCAAGCAGGGAAAATGTACATCACATTTTCCACTCTTTAGGAGAACCTAAAACCCTTTGTAAATAACTTTATCAATTCGATAAATTTTGTAAAGAGAATTTATTCCTCTAATAAAGCCTTTCCTTCTTTATCGTTATTGTCTAAGATATAAATGAAACAATTTTCAAATTGATTAGAGTATTCTCCTCCGATTTTGAATTTTTCCGGAAAGTAGTTGTATTTGATTGCAACAGCGAACGGGTTTGATAGAGTGTTTATAGCAAGTGGCTTGAATTCGCAAACGGAACTCTTTTTATAAGCAGAAGCACCATCTTGTGTGGAATCATATATAATGATTTCGTTTTTACAAATTGGGCATACAGCCTTTAAAAGTAACTGTCGCTTTTGCCTGATAATGAATGGAGCTAAAAAACCTTTGGTTTGTTTGCCAGTGTGTAAAAAATTAAATTTAGTTGCTCCGCAAGAGCATTTAAGCTTTGCTGATAAGGCAATACCACTTACTTCTTCTATATCAACCAAAAAATCTAATATTCTCAATTTCATAACTTCTCGCTTCCATTTTTCAACGTATTATTTATCAATTTGTTTTGTCATAGCTATTTTTTATTGATGCTTTTGCATAAGGCTTTTGTATTGTGCAATAAATTTTTCTTTGGAATTTTTAGACCTAAAATATCGTTTCCCTTTTCCAAGTGGTCTAATATCTTCTATTGTTGCATCTTCTTTGTCGTATTCATAGATTCCATATTCATCATATATTTTAAACTTTAAAGATTCAAATTTTGCATAATCTTCGGTTGAATAAATATCGGGTGAAATCCATAATCGTTTTAGGTTAGGTATATTGATTAAATCGTCAATATTATCGTCTTGTGCAGTAACTCCCGATATAACCATACTATCAAGGTTAGGCATTTCTTTTAAAAACGAAAATGTAGGAATAACGGTATTGTTAATTTGGGAGGTGTGAATTTTTAAGCATAAATGCCTCAAACTTTTTGCTTTTTTAATTTTTGTTATTTCAGGAGCATTAGCGCCTAATTCAATTTCTAAAACATCAAGATTCGGTGTTTTTTCCATATCCCAAAGAATATCTTTTGCTCCTAGTCCAATACATACAGTTTGGAGTCGGCTCAGTTTTTCAAGAGCAGAATAATCTATGGGTTTAGTACTGCCTATCCAAATCGTTTTAGTGTTAGTTGGCAAATTTTCAACAACAAGATTTAATTCTTCCGTGTTTTTAACACTAATCATAAAAGTATCTTTGGTTGAAAAATTATTAGTATAGTGACCGTCTCCAAAATAAAAACCTATATCGTGTTTAAAATGGGGGCAATCTTTGCACTTATATGAGTACTCTGCATATTTGTCCCATACTGAATTTTTTAAAAAACCTTGATTAAAAAACTCTTCTGTGCAATTAATAATTTCTCTATTTTCGGGAGAACAATACAGTTCATAAGTATAAAAAGTTAGCGAATCATTAAATGCAATGTCATAAAATTTGTTATTCATTCTTCACCTCATAAGTAAGAATACTCTCATAATGTTATTATACCATATCTTTAACTGCTTAGCAAGGTTAAGGGTTTTAGGTTCTCCTAACAAGTGAAAAATGCGATATACATTTTCCCTGCTTGCTACGATATGAGACAAAGTTAAAAGCTGTGTAGAAATTTTCTACACAGCTTTTTTACTGTCCTTAACGGTACCACCCTTATGAACCTTCTCTTTTTTATCTTATTTGCTTTCAAGAGTAATAACGCCATCTAAAAGGCCATCGGCGGAGCAGGTGATCTCTACCTTGCCGCCCTCCTTTTTGGACCGAACGGCGGCCACCAGCATTCCTGCAAGAGCCTTTTTATCAGGGCGCAGGAAGCACTCGCATTCCCGCTGATCCCCTGCATCGGTGGCATAAATTTCTGCCGCACCTTCCACCTTAAAGGTGAGTCGATCAGATGCATGGGGGCAGAGATTGCCTTCTGCATCCAGAATAGAGGCGGTGATAAATTCAAAATCTTCTCCATCAGCGACCAATCCACCTTTATATGCGGTGAGTTCAATATGGTGGGGTGCCCCTGCGGTTTTCACTGTTTTGCGCATCTTCTCTTCGCCATTCTGATAGGCCACGATAGTGATCTCACCGGGTTGGTAAATAACATCATCCCACATCATCCGATACCGCCCTAAATGAGCGCCTTGATCGGCCTTTTTATTGTCCTCTCCATGAGGCTCCTCCCAATAGCGGCGCTTGCCCTGGGAGATGCCATTGACAAAAAGTTCTGCCTCTTCAAAGTTGGTATAGGCATGAACGGGAACATTTTCGCCCTCATGCCCCTCCCAATTCCAATGGGGGAAGAGATGAAGAGTGGGAATATCGGTCCAGGCGGCCCGATAGCAATAATAGCGGTTCTTGGGAAGCCCCGCAAGATCCACCACTCCGAAATAAGAACTGCGTGAGGGCCACTCAGTATAATAAGGAGTGGGCTCGCCCATATAATCAAACCCTGTCCAGATAAATTCACCCATAATACTAGGATGGTCCTTTTGGGCCGCCAACTCCCGCTCGGGATAATAAGCCCAGGAAGGGGCGGAGAGTTCGTAGGCGGAGACCGCAAGATCCTTCTGCACCTTTGCAGGGATATCGATCTTTGCAGGCAGATGGTAAACTCCGCGGGTGGAAACGCAGGATTCGGTTTCGGAGCCGATAAAGAGCTTTTCGGGATATTTTTCCAGATATTCCCCATAGCGTTGGGGATGATAATTGAGACCAACAATATCCATATAGAAGGTCAGATGATTGGCAAAGGCAGCGTTGGAACTATTAACACCATTGGTTACCGGGCGGGTAGGATCGGTGGCATGGCAGGTATCATAAAGCATTTTTGCCCATTTCCAGCCATCCTTTTCTCCCTGATCCCGCACTTCATTACCGGAAGACCACATAATGACCGAAGGATGATTGCGATCCCGCTTGATAACGGCGATGGCATCTTCCTTTGCATGCTCCTTAAACCAAGGAGTATAGCCATTTTTTACCTTTTCTTTGGTCCATTCATCAAAGAATTCATCCATCACCAAAAAGCCCATCTCATCGCAAAGCTCCAAAAGCTCGGGAGCAGGAGGATTATGGCTGGTGCGGATGGAATCCACGCCCATTCCCCGAAGGATCTCCAACTGGCGCTTTAAGGCAGAGCGGTTTATAGCGGCGCCCAACATCCCAAGATCATGGTGCATGCAAACGCCCTTCATCTGCAAGTATCTGCCGTTAAGGAAAAAGCCTTCTTTAGTAAATTCAACCATTCTTACACCGAAGGGAATCTCAATGCTATCCCCTTGGGGCAGAGTGATTTTTGCTTTATAAAGATTGGGGGCATTAATATCCCAAAGGGCGGGATCTTCAATATTAAAGATCAGGCTCTCCCCTTCGGAGGTATAGGAGGCAACCTCGCCATTCGGTGCGGTGATCTCGGCAGTAAAAGTTTCAACGCCGGAAGTTTCAAGAGTGATATCCACTACTGCAAGCTTTTTATCGCAATAAACCTGACGGATCCATGCGCCGTTATATTTGATATGCTCTTCGCCCTTGCGCACTAATCGGATATTGCGATAGATGCCTGCGCCGGTATACCATCTTCCTGCATTGGGGCGCACGATTGCAAGGATCGCCAAAAGGTTTTCTCCTTCAAAATCTACCGCATCGGTCAGTTCCACCTCATAGGAGCCATAGCCGAAATGGTAGCCGCCCATCTCCTTACCATTGAGATAGATCTTGCTCTCCCACATAATGCCATCCAGCTCCAGAAAAACCCGCTCGGCCTTCTCGATCTTCAGCCATTTGCGGTAGACACCCATGCCCACCACCGGCAGACCGCCATTCCAGCCGGTCATCACCGTTTCTTTGACCATCCCGTCTTCTTTCACAATGGTGATGGTGGGATCATTTTCGGCAGAAAATTCCCCTTCGATCCCCCAATCATGGGGCACCCGCACATTCTGCCAAGCGCTATCATCATATTCCTTCTCGAATACCCCTTGGGGCAGGGCATCGGGTTCGAATTTTTTGAATTTAAAATCATATTTTAAGGTTTCAACAGTTCTTTGCATGGCAAAATCCTCCTTTTCTTCATTCTACCATTCATAGATTCTTTTTTCAATCTAAAGATATTGCCGAAACTATAAAAATATTGCCCCGCGCACCTTTTGAGGTGAGCGGGGCAAATGATGCAAAAATTCATTTAGTTTTTCTTGGAAAAAACCTTATTGATGAGCATAGTGGTCAGAATAATGACGCCGATCAAAACGAAGATCACAATCATTCCCTTGCCCATATAGCCCAGCATATCCAAAAAGCGGGCGGGTTCAAAATCGATATTGATTTTATTAGCCTGCTCGGAAAGAGCAATCATAGTGTTCAACATTTTTCATACCCTCCTTAAGAGAAGAAATTCAAAATAATGCCGCCGGCGATAACAGAAGCGATCTGGCCGGAAACATTAACACCGATGGAATGCATCAAAAGGAAGTTCTGAGGATCTTCCTGCAACCCCATCTTATGCACAATTCTGCCGCTCATGGGGAAGGCGGAAATACCGGCCGCGCCGATCATGGGGTTTACCTTATTCTTCATAAAGAGATTGAGGAATTTAGCAAAGAGAACGCCGCCTGCGGTATCCACAATGAAGGCGATCAGGCCAAGGCCCATGATCAAGAGGGTATCCACCTTCAGGAACTGCTCGGCAGTCATATTAAAAGCAACAGAGATGCCAAGGAAGATGGTTACCAAATTAGCCAATACCTTTTGGGCGGTTTCGGAAAGAGATTCCAGAACACCGCACTCGCGGATCAGGTTACCAAACATCAAAAAGCCGATCAGAGCAGTTGCTTGGGGAACCACTGCAGAAACCACAATGGTGATAATGATGGGGAACAAAATACGAGTAAGCTTGGATACATTCTTTTGCTCATAAGGCATCCGAATGAGGCGCTCTTTTCTGGTGGTAAGGGCCTTGATCACAGGGGGCTGAATAATGGGCACCAAAGCCATATAAGAATAGGCAGCCACAGTGATCGCGCCAACATATTGGGATTTCAAGGTATTGGCAACCGCGATCGAAGTGGGGCCGTCGGCGGCGCCGATAATAGCGATAGAAGCAGCATCGATCTCGGGGAAGAACATTCTTGCCATAGCAAGGGTGAAGAAGATACCAAACTGCGCGGCCGCACCGAAAAGCATCAGCTTCGGATTGGAGAGCAGCGGCCCAAAATCGATCATGGCACCGATGCCGATAAAGAGCAGAAGGGGAAAGAGCTCATTGGCAATGCCCGCATGATAAAGCTCCTTAATGGGGCCGGCCAAAGCATCCGAGAAGGGAATATTGACCAAAAGGGTACCAAAGCCCATGGGCAGAAGCAAGGTGGGCTCCATTTCCTTGGCGATAGCCAGATAGATCAGCAGGCAGCCGATCAGGATCATAACACCCTGCTGCCAGGAAAACTCCAGCAGATTTTTGTAAAGAATTTCCATCTTTTTTCTCCTTTGATTTGCATTTTCATATAAAAAAAGACTTTTATTGCAAGGGGTGCGCCCCGCAATAAAAGTCTTGCTTTTTAAAGAAGCGGCGGGCCCGAAAGAGCCGTACTGACGCCACTGCTACGAAAATATTTTTCGCAAGCTACTCCCTTTTATTCACAACATTAAAAGAATATCATATTTTCTTTTTGTTTTCAAGTCTTTTTTATGATCCGTTCAAAAACTTTAATCAACAGCAACCCGATAACAAGGCCGAATGCACCTTGCACTCCGTTGGCGGGGATATTGACCAAAGAAGCGCCAAAGCCATAAAGCACGCCCTCAAAAAGATAATAGCCGAGGATCATCCAAAGCTCTGCCAGAAGGCCTCCCAACAGCCTTGAAAGGAAGCCGCCGATCTTTTCTGCATAAAAGCGGGCAACGCCCCAAGCGATCACCGCCATCAGCCCTTTGATCAGAAAAGTGGCGGGAATATAAACCCCATAGCCGGCAAAAAGATCAGCAAGACCGGAGCCAAGGCCGGCTGCAAGAAAGCCAAGCCCCGGCGGCAAGATCCAGCCGGAAAGCAAAACCATGCAATCCCCTAAATTGATATAGCCCTTTAAGGGAGAGGGGATTTTAACGATCATGGTCGCAACGCAAACCAAGGAGGCAAGCATAGAGGCGATGATGAGCCTTCGCATCGTAGTTTTCATAAGATCACCTCCAATTATAAAAGGCTTGCCCGAAGGGCAGCGCCATCGGCAGGATGAAGATCGGCGGGAGCAATATCCAAAACTGTTTTGCAGCCCTTCTCCCCTCTTTGGTTCAGGCGCCAAGCGGCTCTTGCATAAGCCACCAGCACGCTTGCGGTAAATTCCGGATTGGAATCAAGCTGCAGCCGATATTCGATAATATGGCGATGCTCATCGGAAAGACCGGTAACACCGCTTCTGAAGACCATGCCGCCATGGGGAATGCCCTTATGCTCTCGATCCAGCTCCTCTTGGGAGATGAAATGCACAGTGGTATCGTAATCGGCAAAATAATTGGGCATGGTAACAATTTCCCGCTCAATTCTTGCAAGGTCTGCCCCCTCTTTGGCCACCACAAAGCATTCTCTCAAATGCTTTTCGCGGGTGGAAAGCGCGGGGGTTTCTCCTGCGCGAACTCTTTGGAGCGCCTCTTCCACAGGAATGGTATATTGCCTTGCATCTGCAACCCCCTCAATGCGGCGAATGGCATCGGAATGCCCTTGGCTTACTCCTTTGCCCCAAAAGGTATAATCCTCCCCTTGGGGCAGAATGGCTTGGCCATAAAGGCGATTGAGGGAGAACATTCCCGGATCCCAGCCCACAGAGATGATGCTGATCTTTCCGCTTTTTTGGCTCGCCTCATCCACCCTTGCAAAATGCTCGGGGATCTTGGCATGGGTATCAAAGCTATCGATCACATTAAAGAGGGCAGCCATGGCAGGGGTTTGCTCCGGCAGATCATTGGCGGAGCCGCCGCAAAGGATCATAACATCGATCTCGCCCTTCATTTTTGCTGCCTCTTCCATTCTATAAACCGGCACTCCGGTGCGGGTTTTAATAGAAGCAGGATCTCTTCTGGAAAAAAGGGCAACCAGCTCCATATCGGCGCTTTTGGTTACCGCCGCTTCCACTCCGCGCCCCAGATTTCCATAACCGGCAATGGCAACTTTGATACTCATCTTGATCATCCTTTCAAATTCAATAATGCAATTATATAATAGGATTTTTCAAAAATCAATATTTCTCATTCCAAAATAATCCATTGATTTTAAATTTTTCTCGGCAAAATCTACAAAACCACATTTTCCTTAGAAAAAATTATTGCATTTTAATTATTAAGTTATATAATATTTACTATAATGCATTATTATACACTTTTCCCCAATGGAGAGCAAAAAATGAATTCATCCAAGCATTTAAAAAAATCCGCTTTTTTCCGACGGGCGCTGTTCAGTACCACCGGAAAGATCCTTTTAGCGGCTATCATTTTGATTTCTGTATTGGCGAATCTTTTCACTTTTTTAACACCGGTGGTGAAATACTATGGCACCGGCATGGCCCCTACTCTTGAAGATGGGCAGATCCTTGTTGTGAGCAAAGTCGGAAAGATCAAAAACGGAGATATTATTGCTTTTTACTATAATAATAAAGTTTTGGTGCGGCGGGTTATCGCCACCGAAAATCAGCAGATATCCATCGATCTTTATGGGCAGGTATCCATCAACGGCGAGCCCTTGGAAGAGCCCTATATTGAAAATAAAACATTAGGGCAATGCAATCAAAAATTTCCCCTGAATGTGCCGGTAGGTTCTTATTTTGTGATGGGGGATCATCGAGAAGCGGCCATGGATAGCCGCTTGGAAGAAATCGGAACAGTAGATGAAGATCGCCTGATCGGCAAGGTGCTCTTCTCTCTTCATCCTATGCGAGGCGTTTAACGAAAAAGCAACCAATGGAACGGAACAAAACCAAAAAACTGAATATTGCAGTTTGGGCTTCCGCCATTGGTGGAGCGCTGATCTGCCTTTTGAGCGCATGGCTGATCTTTTCCCTCTGCCTCACCCCTTCGGTCTCTTTGGAGCAGGAGCTGCGGTGCGGCATTTCGCCCCATACCCATTCCGATGAATGCTATCAGGGGGAGATCCTCTCCTGCACCACCCCCGCCCATGCCCACGATGGCAACTGCTATATCCTCCTTTTGCAGGATAATAACATTAACCGATTGCTCACCTTGATGGAGCAAAATAAAAATTGTTCCTTGGAATCGCTGATCGGCAATGTGGTAACCGATGCGCTGACTCTTAATGAGAACCTGAATACCCTGCAAGAAGAGCCCCTTTCGGCCACAGGGCTTGCGGCGCTCAATGAAACCATTCGCAAGGAAGAGGCGCTGCCCGATCTTACTCTCAATGAAAATCTTACCACTACCCCTCTTCCCCCTTCTGCTCCGCCGGAAGAGATACCGGAAGATTCCACCGATGCCCCGATTGTTATGGCGGTGGGGCAAGGGGCTTCCTCTGCAGACTATAGCGTTAATGTTTATATCTATTTAGATCGCGCTTGGACCTGCATCGGTACGCTGACCTCCACCCGCACAGGATCCTCCCGCTATACCCTTACCATTCCCACCGAATCCCTTTTAACGCTTGTTAATAACACCTTAAACACCAACTATGATTATAATGATTTCGATATATCGGTTGCCACCTCTCAAAACGGCACCTATTCCAAGAGTGGTTCTGTTGGGATCGGTCAAAACACCACAACCCTTGCAACCAACCAAAACAACAGCAATTCCAAGCGCGCCCGCTATATCCGCCTGATTCCCGATGGCGGAGCCGCTTCCAGCACCGGCTTTGCTTTTTATACCGTTACCTTTGAATTTCCCGATGGAAGCGAAACGGTTCAATATGTTCCTGCCGGTGGGCAGGTGATTATGCCCGATGGCTATGAATGGTATCTTGGAAATAATTCCTATCAGCCGGGCGATGCAGTAACCATCAATAGCGCCTCCACCTTCACCGGCGAATCCCTTGGGCCGATTACGCAGGTATTTATCAAATACAATGTGGACTTCCCCAATATCTCTAATGTTACCATCGCTTCCAAGCCTACCCTTGCCGGCCGCACCGAAACGGTGCTGACCGATGAATTTACCGAAAACTCAACCGTTACCCTGCGGAATGTTTCCAATCAATCAGTGCGCGCCTTCATGAATTGGAGCACCACCGGTCAAAGCCAAATTGTGCAGTTCCGCGGTTGGCGAGTGAATGATTCCGATCTGATCCTGCAGCCCAATACCAATCTGATCTGGGAAGAGCTTTTGCAATATGAAAAGCGGGGAACCATTGAGCTGACTGCAGTCTGGCACTACAATGTTCTGCAAACGGCTTCCTTCTATGTTCGCTTCGATTCTGTTGCGGTTGATACAGAAGGAAATGTAACCGGTCAGGATTCCGAAAAATATACCGATGAGCTTTTTGCCGCCTATGTTGGCAATGTGGATCCCTCTCTTGGCCATAATGCTTTGCACAATTCCTATCACTTGGCAGATTCCCCCGATAATTCCTTCAGTGTGGACCAGGAGATCCGCGCGCTCTATGGAGAGCGAACAGACGGAGTTTGGCTCAGCGCCTTCCCCACCGATGAGTTTGTTTTCTCTTCTTTGGTGGAATATGCCAAAACCGGCTATCTTTCGGTGGATGGCGAAACGGTTCGCGCCGAGGATCTCAACGATAAAGAATATGCTATTCGCTGGTATGTGCTCAAATGTCAGGAAGATGCATGGCATATTGATGGTCGCTTGGTGAAAAAGCAGGGGCTGATCCATGTTTATAAAACCTTTGCCGGCAATAAAGCGCTGGTGGAGGAAGCAAAATCCGATTTCTACATTCAGGCCGACGATGTTACCGCCGGCACCCAAACCCGCTTGGATCTTCAGAATCACACCTCCCATAACGATGCAACCGACACCTATATGTGGGAGATTAAAGATGTGGATTACGGAGAAGAATGGATCATCACCGAGCATCCTCATCAGTTTGATGATCCGTCTGTGGATTTCCATCTCCATACGGAATATACCGTTATGGATTCTCGTGGCGACCAATCCAGCTCCGGCATCGGCACCTCTATCAGCGTTACCGGCATGACCTATGCCCTTGATGAGGGAACCAATGAGGTTTTGCGGGCAGAATTCACCAACATCTATAACCGAAGCGATTCTATTTTGATTAAAAAGCAGGATAGCCGCACAGGAGTGGCCATCGGCGGAGCCACCTTCAGCCTTCTTCAAAACGGAAAGGTGCTCACCTTTACCTATGATAGCCAATCCGACCGCTATCTTTATGATCCCGCCGGCACCGAAAAGGTTCTTGCCGGCAACGCCAACGGATATTTTGAAATATCCGTCGAGAATTTCAGCTATGATGCAGGGCCCATCACAGTGCGGGAGATCTCCCCGCCCACCGGCTATACGCCCATCGGAGATATCGAGATCGGCTATGGCGCCGATGGCAAACTGGGCATCTTAAGCGGCAATAGCGATTTGGTTCAATATCTCGGCGGCGTTTTGATTATTGGCAACAGCACCGAATCCTCCACTGTTACCGTCCGAAAAAAATGGGATTGCCCCGAAAGCGAGTGGCGGGAAGTGGAAGTGCAACTGATGGCCAACGGGCGGCTGGTTACCACTGTGATGGCGGGGGTTACCCCATCGGTGGTTCTTAATGCTGCCAATGATTGGCGCCATACTTGGGAAAATCTTCCTGTATATGTAAATGGTGAAAAGATTGCTTGGTCCGTGCGAGAGGTTCGGATCGGGCAAGAGGGCCATAAAGAGGATTATTCCTTTGTGAATTGGCTTGTTTCCTATGATCTTCCGATCCGTTCCACCGATGCCGATGGCAATGAGACGATTTTACTCGGTATTACCAATACCACCAAGCGCGTGATGCTTCGGCTTACCAAAACAGATTTAAGCTGGAGCGTTCCCCTATCGGGCGCCGCCTTCCGCTTGGTTGCAGTTGATGATAAGGGAGTTCCGCTCCCCGATGAAATTGCCAAAACCGGCTCAACGGGCGAATCGGGAGCGCTGACCTTCGATAACCTTAAATGCGGCATTCGCTATTGCCTGATCGAAACAGGCCCGCCTGAAGGTTATCATCAGATTCCGGAAAATATTTATTTCATCATTCAAGAAGATGGCTCTTTAACCATCGAAGAAAATTATTACGCCAAGGCAGGCAACACCGCTTATAACCTTTTGGTGCGCAATGCTGAGGCGATCCCTCTGCCTGAATCGGGCGGAGCAGGATCCGGTATGTTTTATGCTTTGGGGTTGCTGCTTTGCAGCCTTGCCCTCGGCATTTACATAAAAGCCTTCCGAAAAGGGAGGTGCAGACATTAGCAATTCGCTTTCGTTCAAAAAAATAAAAAGAAAAGGAGAAAGAATAATGAAAGCAATTAAAAGAACCCTTGCAATCGTGATGTGTATCTGCCTGATGGCCTGCGCATCTATGATGCTGACCACCGGAGCCGCCGGCGACGGTACCATCAACATCAGCAACCCCACCGACTCTGCAGTTGGCGTTGGCGGAAAGACCTTCGAGATCTATAAGATCTTCGATGCTACCTATGATAACGGCAATGTTTCCTATGCATGGGTAGAAAACGATCCCTATTCCGCTTTCTTTAAAGATGAAATGGGCGAAACCACCACTCCCTCTTTGCTGGAAGTTGTGAAGTATGTTAACGAATTGAGCAACGATGAACTCAATGCTTTTGCTACTGCTCTCTACAAGTATATCAAGGATAACAATATTTCCGCTACCGACAGCAAGACAGCCGGCACCGGTGATACCAGCGTTTCCTTCACCGGAAAAGATTATGGTTATTATCTGGTATATGATAGCAGCACCGTTACCGATGGCAGCGTTCGTTCTGCAGTTATGCTGAGCAACGCCGCTCCCACTGCTAATATTACCCTGAAGGTTGACCTGCCTGCAATCAATAAGCAGGTTATGAATAACGAGGGCCAATGGGCCAAGGGTACCTCCACCAATATCGGGGATCCCATCGAATTCAAGGTTACCTGCGAAGTTCCCGACCATGAGAACTATCCCTCTTATACTTATATCATCCAGGATGAGCAGCCCGACAGCAACGTTTTGGATAAAAGTTCCTTTAAGGTGGTTTCTGCTGAAAAAGGCGAGTTGACTCTGGGAACGGATTATACTCTTGAGTTCGATGTTGATGAATATGTAGACTTCAAGATCACCATTCTTAATCTTAAAAGCTTTACTGCAGGCGATACCATCACCCTGACCTATACCGCTGAATTAAGCGATGAGGCCACCTCTACCGATAAGAATGTGGCAACCCTGATCTATAGCCAGGATCCTACCGATCCTTCCAAGACCGGTAAGGTAAGCAGCGAAGCCAAGATCTATTCCTATAGCTTCATCTTCAGCAAATTTGCTCAAAATGAAAATAACCATCTTTTGAATCTCAGCCTTGCAGGCGCTGAATTTCAGCTCTATAGAATTGGCGAGGATGATAGCAGAACCCTTGTTAAATTCTCTACCAAGGAAATAAGCTATGAAGCAGACGGCCAAACCCTGACCTATACCAAATATATCGTTAATCCCGATGGTGCAACCGAAACCATTCTCACCGATAACGATGGCCCTGCCAATACCGCAAATACCAATACCCATGGCGGCCACTTGGGCGAGGCTGTGATCTTTGGTTTGGCAGAAGGTACCTATCATCTGGAAGAGACCAAGGCTCCTGATGGCTATATTTTGGCCGAGGAACCCTTTGTGATCACCATTAACGATACCATCGGCGCTCAAACCGGTGTTGTAACCGAGTTCTCTGCCAACGGCAGCCATGTTGGCACCATCGGCAATATCTTCAATGTTCGCTTTGAAGGCGGCACCACCCTGACTGTTTGGTCCGATATCACCAATATGGCCGGTGATGCGCTGCCCGAAACCGGTGGCATGGGTACCACCCTCTTCACCATTGGCGGTATTCTGCTGATGGCCGGCGCACTTGCTTTTTTTACTTTACGAAAAAGAAATAGTGTGGCTTAAAGAAAAGCGCTGAATACGGAGCGACTTTCCTTTTTATTTAAAAATCCAAAGCCACCCCGCAAAGCTATTTCTTTTTCGCCCCAATCTTCGTATTAAACGAATAGATTTTTAAGAAAGGAGGGAGAGCCCTCATGAAAAAACATTTGCCAACCTTGATTGTAGTGCTCATTTTCATCTGCGGCCTCTCCCTCTTTCTTTATCCCACAGTAAGCAATCTTTATAATGAATATCTTAATAAAAAGCGCATTGGCGATTATGAAGAATCCTTCGCCGCTCATTCTCCCGAAAAGATAGATCAGGAGCTGGAAAACGCCCGCGCTTTTGAAGAAAATCGCCATGATCCTGATACCCTGCAGGAGCTTGGTCTAACTTATGAAAACGTTTTAAACCTCAGCGATGATGGAATGATGGGATATATTGAGATTCCCAAAATCAGCGTATCGCTTGTTATCTATCATACCATTGAGGAAGAGGTATTGCAGGATGGGCTTGGCCATGTGGAAAGCTCTTCCCTGCCCATTGGCGGCAAGAGCACCCATTGCGTTTTGGCCGGCCATACCGGTCTGCCTTCTGCAAAACTGCTGACCAATATGGATCAACTAAAGATAGGGGATCCTTTTTATATTCATGTGTTAGACGAAGTGCTTGAATATCGGGTTGATGATATTGCGGTGGTTGAGCCTCATGAAGTGGATCGGCTGGATGTTGTATCCGGAAAGGATCATCTCACTTTAGTTACCTGCACTCCTTATGGAATCAATTCCCATCGCCTGCTGGTGCGCGGGGAGCGGGTATCCAATGGGGGCAATTATTCCTCCGATCAGCTCCCTCTTCAAAATGATCTGATGAATATTGATATGAAATATCTGCTGACCTTCTCCCTGATCGGGCTTTTGATCCTCGCAATCGCTATTTATAAATTGGTCGGTATCCGAAAAAATAAGAAAAAGAAAGAAAAAGAAAACCAAGATTCCAAATCATGAAAAAACATCTTCTGCAAAAATTTATACTCCTGCTTCTTTGCCTCCTTTTGGCGCTCCCCTGCGCCGCCGCCGAGGAAGGAAGCATTACTCTGCAGCCGGAGCCGCCCCAAGGGGGTTCACTCGGTGAAATTTCCGCCTCCCTCTGCCTTATTGCCGAGTTTGGAGAAGGGCAATTTTCATTCGCCAAGGGCTTTGAGGAAGCGGGCTTTGCATTGGAGGCGATCTTAAATGCCCCCAATGAAGCCAATACAAAAACAGTTTTGGCATTTATTCAAAAAAATAATCTTCCCGTAGAAACGCGGCAAAGCAGCAAAGAGCCTCTTTCTTTTAAAGGCCTCAAGGAAGGGCTTTACCTTCTCTTTTGCCAAGAGGAGCAAGGGCTTTATTTCGCTCCCTTCTTTCTCACTCTGCCCACCGAGCAAAATGGCGCGCTGAATTATCATGCCATTGCCGCGCCTAAACTTTCCGAAAATACCTCTTCCAATAAAAGCATCTATCTGGTCAAGAAATGGAACGATAAAGAAAACGCCGCAGGGAAACGCCCCGATAAGATCAAGGTGGAGCTGCAAAAAGATTCTTCCACCATTCAAACCGCAATTTTAAGCGCCCAGACCGGCTGGGCCCATACCTTTAAAAACCTGCCGAAAAGCGGCCGCTATACCATTTGGGAATTGCCGGTTGAGGGCTACCGCTCCCAATGCAACGGAGATGCAGACAATGGCTTTGTTCTTACCAATACCCTGATCGAAGGAAAGCTTCCCCAAACCGGCCAATATTGGTGGCCGATCCTGATCCTTGCCATTGCAGGCATCGGGGTTATCTCCCTTGGATTTTTGGAGCGAGGAAGAAAAGATGAAAAGAAATCGAAATAAAAAGGCCTCTGCCTATTTTATCATCGGCTTTCTCCTATTGCTGATTGCAGGAGGATGGCTCGGCGCCAATCTTTATGAGGATCATGCCGCCGGCCGAGATGCCACCGCCCTTTTGGCGCAGATGGAGCAGCCGATGGCGGAAAAAAGCGCCGAGGAAATTCGGCTTCCCGATGGCAAGGTTTTCTACGGAAAAATTGAACTCCCAAAATTTGAGATCTCTTTGCCGGTCTATCTCGATTGGGATTACCCCAAGCTCAAAGAGGCTCCCTGCCGCTATAGCGGGAGCCTTCAAGGGGGAAATCTTATTATTGCCGCCCATAATTATCGGCATCATTTCGGCAATCTTTCCGGCCTTTCTTTGGGGGATCTTCTTTATTTTATTGACGGGGCGGATCATCGCCATTCCTTCAAAGTGGCGGAAATTTCCCGTCTCGACGGTACTGCTATTGAGGAAATGCAGGCCGGAGAATGGGATCTTACTCTTTTCACCTGCACCAAAGGCGGAAAGCAGCGGGTTACAGTCAGATGCGTAAGAGCATCTTCTTAATATTCATATTGGTAAGAACCGCCCAAGGGAATCTCTTGGGCGGTTCAGCGTGTCAAAGAACTCTGTTTTTATCATCTTTGACACGCTGGGAGACTCTCTAAAATGTTTCCGAATTCGTCAAACCGTTCTCGTCGGCGTACATAGGTACGGTAGAGAGCGGTTTGGCGGATAGCAGAAAAATTTAATCAAAATCCGCATGACTATGCGGATTTTTTCCTTTTAAAGAAAACAAAGAGAAAGAATGATACTTCTTTCTCTTTCTTGATTTATTGAGTGGTACAATCTGTTTGCTTTCTTTCCTTTTTCTGCGGTCGGGGACTTTTTTGACAGTCTCAACCGCCCAAGGGAATCTCTTGGGCGGCTTTGTTTATAAAAAGTTTATATTTATTGTATTGAAAGAGTGGAAAATATTGCTATAATATAAATATAAAAATTTATAAAAGGAATAAACTTTCATGTTAGAACTGAAAAATATTAAAAAAGATTATGCCGCAGGGGATCTTACAGTGCATGCCTTAAAGGGCATCGACCTTGCCTTCCGCAAGAGCGATTTTGTATCGATTCTTGGGCCTTCCGGCTGCGGAAAGACCACCCTTCTGAATATCATTGGCGGCCTCGACCAATATTCCGAAGGGGATCTGCTAATCAACGGAGTTTCCACCAAGGCCTATAAAGATCGGGATTGGGATGCCTATCGCAACCATTCCATCGGCTTTGTTTTTCAAAGCTATAACCTGATTCCCCATCAAAGCGTTTTGCAGAATGTGGAGCTGGCGCTCACCCTTTCGGGTGTTTCCAAAAAGGAGCGCCGCGCAAGAGCAAAGGCCGCGCTGGAGCAGGTAGGGCTTGGGGATCAGCTTAAAAAGCGCCCCAGCGAGATGAGCGGCGGGCAGATGCAGCGGGTGGCCATTGCAAGAGCTTTGGTCAATAATCCCGATATTATTCTTGCCGATGAGCCCACCGGCGCTCTCGATACCGAAACATCGGTGCAGGTTATGGAAATCCTTAAGGAAGTGGCAAAGGAGCGGTTGGTGATTATGGTTACCCATAATCCCGATCTTGCGGAGCAATATTCCACCCGCATCATCCGCATGCTGGATGGCGCCCTTTTAAGCGATTCCAAGCCTCTTTCCGAAGAGGAGCTTTCGGCTATGGAAGCCCAGAGAGCAGAAGGGCCGAAAAAGAAAAAGCGGGAGAAAAAGCCTGCCATGCGCTTTTCCACCGCGTTTGGGCTTTCTCTTAAAAATCTTTTCACCAAAAAGGGGCGCACTGCCCTGACCGCCTTTGCAGGCTCCATCGGCATCATCGGCATCGCTTTGATCTTTTCGGTTTCCCAAGGAATGACCAGCTATATCGATGGGGTGCAGGAAGATACCCTTGCCTCTTATCCTATCACCCTTGAAGCCACCACAGTAGATCTTTCCACCTTGATGCAAACCTTTATGGGCACCGCTTCCGAAGAAAAAGACCATGATAACGATAAGGTTTATTCCCAATCGGTGCTCTTTGAGATGATCAACGCCCTGAATAATATTGAAACCAACGAGAATGACCTGAAGGCTTTTAAATCCTATTTGGAAAAAGAGATGGAAAAGGAGGGCAGCGCTCTGCCCGATGCGCTCACAGGGGTGCAATATACCTATGCGCCCGAACTTTTGGTCTATACTAAAAATATCGATGGTTCTATCATTTTCTCCGATACCGAAAAGCTTCTTCAAGATGCCATTACCGCCAATATGGGCATGGATATGAGCGCCATGATGGAGATGCGGGAAAGCTCCCCCTTTGGCTCCATGATGAGCCAAAGCCCCATGATGGGAGCCCCCCGGCTTTGGTGCGAAATGCTCCCCGGCAACGATGGAAGCCCGATCAATGAGGTTTTGAAAAATCAATACGATGTGATCTACGGTTCCTGGCCTAATGAATATAATGAAATTGTTTTAATTGTGGATGAAAACAATGAGATCGACGATATGACTCTCTATGCCCTCGGCCTTCGCACCGAGGAAGAGATCAACGCGGTTTTCGATGCAGTGGACCATGGCACCGAGCTGGATACCACGCAAAAGAGCTGGAGCTATAAAGAACTTTGCAAGATGGATTTTCGCGTGGTGCTCAATTCCGATTGCTATACCTACGATGAAAAGACCGATCTCTATACCGATCTGCGGGAAACCGATGCAGGCCTTCGCTATCTTTATGATAACGGCATGAGCCTGAAGATCACCGGTATTCTGCGCCCCAATGAGGAAGCAAGCTCCAATATGCTTGCAGGCTCCATTGGCTATACCTCTGCCCTGACCGAGCATATCATTGAAAGCGGGAAGGATTCCAAAGCGGTGGCGGCTCAGTTGAAGGATCCCGAAACCGATATTTTCAGCGGCCTCCCCTTTCAGGAGAATACCGGCAACCTGACCGATAAAGAAAAAGATAAAGAATTCCGCCATTATATTGATGGATTAAAGGACGAGGAAAAAGCAGAGGTTTATATCGAGATCATGAGCATTCCCGATCCCGACGATCTGCAAAAGCAGGTAGATGCCGCCATGGAACCCATGAAGCGGGAGGATATGGAAGAGGCGCTCAAGCAGGTTCTAACCCAGCAGATGGGCATGGACGAAGCCGAGATCGAGAATTATATCACCGAGATGAAGGAAGAGGATCTTGAGGAGCTGGTTGCCGAAATGGTTGCCGAGCAGATCAAAATGCAGATCAAAGGGCAGGTTACCGCTCGGCTTTCTCCCATGAGCGTTTTCCAAAGAGTGGCCGCCCTTGAGCAGGCGATGAAGGATTTTACCATTGAGCAGACCGCCCTTTATTATGATGAGGTTTTGGAGTTTTCCGAAAGCAGTTATGAGGATAATTTGATTGAGCTTGGATATGTGGACCTTGATGATCCCGCCACCATCAATCTCTATGCCTCCTCTTTTGAAAATAAGGATATTATCGAGGAAGTGATTGCCGATTATAATGAATCGGTGGAAGAGCTGCAAAAGATCCGCTATACCGATTATATCGGAATCATGATGGCTTCTATCACCACGATCATCAATGCCATCACCTATGTTTTGATTGCCTTTGTGGCGATCTCTTTGGTGGTTTCTTCCATTATGATCGGTGTGATCACCCTGATCTCGGTGCAGGAGCGCACCAAAGAGATCGGCATTTTGCGGGCGATCGGTGCTTCCAAGAAAAATGTATCCAGTATGTTTAATGCCGAAACGGTGATCATCGGCTTTGCCTCCGGCCTTTTAGGCGTTGGGCTGACTTATCTGCTCTGCCTGCCCATCAACGCCATTATTCAAAGCCTTACCGGTATTCAGGCCCTGCGGGCTTATCTGCCCATTCAGGTTGGCATTGTGCTGATCCTGATCAGTGTGGTCCTCACTCTGATCTCCGGCATTATCCCCTCCCGAAGCGCCGCTAAAAAGGATCCGGTTGTTGCTTTGAGAACAGAATAATTCATTTTAAAAATCACGAAACGGTAACATAACCGTTTCGGGATTTTTTATTTCATCTTTTTTCGATATTCCCTTGGAGAGATGCCGGTAATTTTCTTAAATTGCTTGCTGAAATGATATTCATCATAAAAGCCAAGGTTCAAGGCGGTTTCCTTAATGGAAATTTCGGGGAAATTTTCGAAATAAGAGATGGCTTCGCGGATTTTAAATTCCAGCATATACTGATGGATGGTTTGCCCGAAATGGGCCTTAAATTTGGTTTCGGCGGTTTTCACCGAAATATTCAGCCGCTCGGCAAGCTCCCCATTGGAAAAGAATTTTTCAGGGTGATTAACGATGATGCGGCGGATCTTTTGGGGAATTCCCTCCCCCTCATCCCGATGCTCCAAAAGGGCGCAAAGAAGCAATTCAAAATAAAGATCCGCTTTTCGCTGATTGCCTGCCAGCTTGCTTTCAACAAGCTGGGTGAAGATCCTTTTGATCTCCCGATGCTCCGAAGCATCGGTCAGCGCGGCGATCCCCTCTTCCTGCAGGGAAAGGAAGCGATCCTCCTGCCCTTTGGAAAGATGAAAATAAAGGGTTTTGGTGCCGGCGGCGCAAGGGGCGGTGCCATAATGAGTCTCCCCTGCAAAAAGAATCAGCAGATGATCCTTTTTCAGGTGATATTCCTCCCCCTCTTGCCCGATTTTCCATTCCCCTTGCAGAAGATAAATAAAATCATGGGCATCCATTTTTCGCTTGGGATGAATAAAGGGAGATGCGTAATAATTGATATTTGCCTCGGTTACATGATGAGCATGAGGCGGCAAAAATTGATATTTCACCCAAAGGGCCCCTTTCATGGTTTTTCTTTATTTTACATTTTTATTTCTCTTTTGTCAATTCATACCATTATAGAGTTATTATAGAATAAGAGAAAGGAAGGAGAGGCAGCGATGAAAATATTCGGAAAAGGCTTTAATTTTTCTCAAGATGGGCCGGGCAATCGGCTGGTTTACCATCTTTCGGGCTGCAATATGAAATGCATTTGGTGCTCAAATCCTGAAGGAATGAGCGGCAAGGCGGGAGAAGAGCGCTCCCCTTTGGAGCTTATTGCAGAGAGCATCCGTTGCAAGGCTCTTTTCTTTTCCGGCGGAGGCGTTACCTTTACCGGCGGGGAGGCCACTCTTTGGCATGGGGAGCTGCTCGAAACCCTTAAGGGGCTGAAGGAAGCAGGGATCCATACCGCCTTGGAAACCAACGGAACCTCGAAAGAGCTTCCGGCGCTTCTTCCCTTTATCGATTATCTTATTATGGATTTTAAGCATTATGATAGCGATGCCTTAAAGAAATATACCGGCCTTGGCAATGAGATCATCAAGCAAAATTTTGAAAACCATTGCGCCATTGGGCGGCAGCAGCATATCCGTATTCCCTTGATCAACGGAATCAATACTGCCGCCCCCGAAAAGTTTGCCGCCTATTTTTCAAAATTCGATACCAAAAATACCCTCTTTGAATTCCTTCCCTACCATGAATACGGAAAAGAAAAATGGCAAGAGGAATATCTGGTGCAGGATGGCTTCATCTCTGATACAACCCTGCAAAAATTTAAGGACACCTTTAAAAAATATAATTTAAATGTTATTCATACTTAAGGAGGATCACCATGAAACCTTATACCCCCGAAAAACTCACCCAAATGGCCAAAGAGCTTTATAGGGAAGAGCGCAGGATCATGCGGTTGGACGGTTGGTTTTTAGCCAAGGAAACCGAAATGAAATGCAGCGAAAAATATGCAAACTATCCGGCAGAGGTGCAAAAAGCCTATCTGACCTGCGAGGTTTTGAAGGCGCTCCCTCTCTCTTTGAGCGATAATGCCATCTTTGTGGGCACCCAGCGAGATGCCTTTGCAAGAAGCTATGCGCTGATCAATCCATCCTTCACTGTGGAAGGGTTTTCCGGCTATTGCGATCCTTTGGCGATCTATAACGATATTGAGCCCAACGAAGAATTTCCTGCCGAGCGGATCGATGCAGTGCGGCAGTATACATCCCGCTCCAAAATGGTGGAGCTTTTAAATGAAACCTACGGCAAGGCAGAGAGCTATACCAAAGAAGTGATCTTCTTTGTGGAGCAGGTTACAGGCCATGTGATCCCCGATTTCCGCACCGCTTTAAAATGCGGCATTGGAGCGCTCATTAAAAAGGCAGAGGAAAAGGATGGCGAATTCTATCAAGCCGCCAAAGTGGCATTAGAAGGGGTGCAGATCCTGATCGATCGCTATCTTGCGCTGATCAAGGAGCAAAAAGCAACCCGCTCTGCCGCGCGCGTTGCAGAGCTTCAGCGCCTGGAAGAGGCTCTTTTGCAGATCAGAAGCGAAGGCGCCCGCAATCTTTATGAGGCGCTGCAGCTTTATCTCTTGCTTTGGGAGGTTATGTGCATCGAGCAGGCGCCCAACCCCTATGCCTTCTCTCTCGGCAATGCCGATCGCATCTTTGAGCCTTATCGCAAGGAACTTTCCCGCGAGGAAGCGGCTGCCCTTTTCCGCCATTTCCTTGTTTTCTATAATGTTGGTGATCGGAGCTGGGCCATTTCTCAAAATGTTTTGATCGGCGGCCGCGATTCAGAAGGCAATGATCTTACCAGCACCATGAGCTATGCGATCATGGACGCCTATTATGATATGAATCTTCCTCAACCGATCCTTTCGGTGAAGCTGCATAAAAATACCCCCAAAAAGCTTTATGAAGAAATGGGGCGCTTCTTCTTTACCCCCGGTGCCCTCACCCCTTCCCTTTTCAACGATGATTCCCTCTTCGAGATTTTGAAGAATAACGGTGTCGCCGAAGAGGATATCCCCGATTATAGCGTGGCAGGGTGCCAAGAGCCTTTGATCATGGGCAAGGATAATGCCAATACCACGAATAGTTGGCTTTCTTTGCCGAAGGTTTTGGAAATGGTGCTCCAAGGGGGAAAGAGCGCCATCACCAATGATCAGCTCATGGAGACCGAAGATTTTGAACTGCAGGATATCCGCGGCGCCTTCTATCAAACTTTAGAAAAGGTTATCGATAAAATGGTGGAAGCCGCCAACGGAGCATCGGTTGCCCTGTCGGAGCTGAAGGTGCCTTTCCTGAGCTGCTTTATGGGCGGCATGGAAAGCGGCATCGATATGCGGGATCCCCATGCCCAAGGCACCCCCTATAACGGAAGCGGCTGCCTTGTTCATGGCCTTTCTATCATGGCTGATAGCTTTATTGCCATTGATGAATATTTAAAGAAATATGGCGATCCCCAGCGCCTTATCAGCGCTCTTAAGAATAATTTTGAGGGCGAGGAAGAGCTGCGCGAGTTCCTTCTTTCCTGCCCCAAATTCGGCAATAATATCGAGCGGGTGGACCGCGAAGCCGCCGAGATCGCCAATAAAGTTTCCGATCTGCTTCGCTCCAAAAAGAATTATCTGGGCAATCCCTTCCGCCCCGATTTTTCCAGCCCCTCCACCCATCTGACCTATGGCTATTGGGTGGGCGCCACTCCCGATGGCCGCAAGGCAAGAGAGATGATGGGCTATGGAGTGGATCCCCTTTATGGGGAGGCATCCAATGGCCTTGGATTCAGAATCCTTTCCAATATGAAGCTTCCCTTTGAGCAATTCAATGGCGGCTATGCTTCCCATCTTGGCATCGATCCCAAATTCTTCAACGGAAAGGATTTTGAAGAGAAGGGTGTGCAATTCTATCAAAATGTGGTAATGCCTCTCTTCTTTAATGAGCTGAATGAAGGCATCTCCCCCTTCTATCTCTATGTTAATGTTACCACCCCCGAAACCCTCAGAAAGGTTTTGGCTAGTCCCAAGAAATATGCCCCCGGCGGCGTTTATATCATGCGCATTCACGGCACTTTTGTAAACTTTCTGGATCTCTCCCCCGAAATTCAGCAAGATATCATCAAGCGCCTTGATCTCAAATCCACTACCATCGGCTGCTAAGGAGAATGAAAATGATTAAAGAACCGATCTTTTTTGAGCGCAATCGCGTTGGCCGCGTTTATACCGGCGGAAAGCTTTTTGCAGGATTTTTCGGGGATCCCGCCGAAGATGGCTACCTGCCGGAGGAATGGATCGCCTCGGCGGTTCGGGCCATTAATAAGGATTCCAAGGATCCAAATGAAGGGCTTTCCAAAGTGCGGGGGCAGGCGCTTTATTTTAATGAGCTTTTGGAAAAATACCCTGAAGAGATGCTGGGCGCGGGCAAGGCCTTGCGCATCTTGGTAAAAGCGCTGGATAGCGCCATTCGCCTTCCGGCTCAAGCCCATCCCGATAAAGCCTTCTCCCGCAAATATTTCAATTCCGATTTTGGAAAAACAGAAAGCTGGATCATTTTAGATACCCGCCCCGATGCCAAAATCTTCTTTGGCTTCAAAGATGGGGTTACCAGGGAGCAATTCGAGCAGGCCATTGATGATAGCCTGACCGATCCCGATGCCATGGAGCGCCTGATGAAAGAAATTCAGCCCCAAAAAGGCGAGGTCTACCTTGTGCCGGGGCGAACCGTTCATGCCATTGGCAAAGGCTGCCTGATCCTGGAGATCCAGGAGCCCACTGATTTTACCATTCAACCGGAGCATTGGTGCGGCGAATATCAGCTTAATGAGCAAGAGATGTATATGGGCTTATCCCGCGAAGTAGCGGTAAGCTGCTTTGATTTTTGCGATGCGCCCAATGCCCTTATCGCGCCCAAGACCGAAGAGGAAAAAGGCGGATATACAAAAGAACGTTTGATCGGCAAGGAGCATACCGATTGCTTTGAAATTCACCGCTATCGCCTCTCCTGCGGTCAATTTATCCCTGCTCTTGCCAATCAATATGCCATCTATATTGCCACCGAAGGGGAAGGAAAGATCTATGGTGAAGGATTTGAAAAGCCCTTAAAGAAGGGCGATTATTTCTTCCTTCCCGCCTGCCTGATGGGGAGGTGCACCATCGAAGGCAACCTTGAGATGATCGAATGCTATTAAAAGGAGGAGTTCCCTTGGAGATTATCGGCATTGATATCGGCACAACGAGTATCTGCGGTGTAGTATTGGAAGCAGAAAGCGGAAAGCTTCTGCGCTCCAAAACCATCGCAGGGAATGCTTTTATTGAAAGCGAGATGCCCTTTGAAAAAATTCAATCCCCCGAAAAGATCCTCGGCATTGCCAAAGGGATTTTGGAAGAATTGCTTTCTGACCGCTGCGCCTCCATCGGTGTTACCGGTCAGATGCATGGAATTCTTTATCTGAACCAAGCAGGCAAGGCAGTCAGCCCCCTTTATACCTGGCAGGATCAGCGAGGAGAAGAGCCCTATGGCGAGAGCACCTATGCCAAGCATTTGGGAAGCCATGGGGGATATGGGAATGTTACTGATTTTTATAATCGAGAGAATGGCCTTGTGCCAAAAGAGGCAGTTTCCTATTGCACGATTCATGATTATTTGGTGATGGACCTTTGCGGCCTGAAGGAGCCCCTGATCCATACCACCGATGCCGCTTCCTTCGGCCTTTTCGATCTTGAGACACAAAGCTTTTCTTACCCTTGCCCCGCAAAGGTAACCGGCGATTATCAGATCGCAGGGTATTATAAGGGCATTCCCGTTGGGGTGGCCATTGGCGATAACCAAGCAAGTGTGCTCTCCACCCTTTCGAGCAAAGGGGATCTTCTTATCAATGTTGGCACAGGAAGTCAGGTTTCCATGGTTCATGATAAGCCGATTTTTGGCCCCGATATTGAGGCGCGCCCCTTTTTTGAAGATCAATATCTCATCGTTGGCGCCGCACTTTGCGGCGGAAGAGCCTTCTCCCTTTTAAAAAGCTTTTATCAGCAGCTCCTTGGCTATGTCATCGATCTGCCGGAAGAAAAGATTTATGAACTGATGAACCAAATGCAAAAGGAAGCGCCCAAAGAGGGGCTGATTGTGGACCCGCGCTTTGCAGGCTCTCGCCGCGATCCCGCTCTGCGCGGCAGCATCAGCGGAATCTCCACCGAGAATTTCACCCCCGCCGCCCTCACCCAAGGGATGCTCCGCGGAATGGTGGAAGAGCTCCATGAAATGGTGCGGCAGATGAACCTGCCCATCAAAGGCATTATCGGCTCGGGCAATGGGGTGCGCAAAAATCCCGCCTTTGCCGCCCTTTGCGAAGAAACCTTCGGCGCAAAGCTTAAAATCCCCGCCCATTTGGAGGAGGCCGCCTTCGGCGCCGCTCTCTTCGGTGCAATCTGCGCAGGGCATTTTAAAAATGCCGCCGAAGCGCAAAAAACGATCCACTATCTTTAATCCCGAAATTACGGGTTGCCATAAAGGCAACTCGTAATTTTTTTGCAGAAAATTTCCATTATACAAAAGACCAATACACCCCACTATTTTGGTGAAATGATAAATTTACAACTTTAGAATTATTTCTGTTCTACAGCACGCTGCTCTTTGGCGCTATAGAAAATTTTCTGTTCTACAGTACGCTGCTCTTTGATTTGGAGCTATAGAAAATTTTCTGTTCTACAGTACGCCGCTCTTTGCTTCGACACTGTAGAAAATTTTCTGTTCTACTGTCAAGGCCACCTCTCATTTGGAGAAATATTTCTCTTCTCCAAAAACAAAGCGATAAATTTACAACTTTAGAAATTTTCTGCTCTACAGTATTTCACTCTTCACTTTGGAGTTGTAGAAAATTTTCTGTTCTACAGTACGC
>JAZPYP010000055.1:0-20565 GCA_045544255.1 Eubacteriales bacterium
CTTTGACCTGACAGATCAAGAATTTTTTGATCCATGTTTGTCGAAGAACGCAGGAATACTGCCGTATTGCAAGTGATGAGGCAGACTTGGGCGAAAAATTATTATTTGTCAGGCGTGGCAGGTTCGAGTTCTGTCACCCTATCTTGGCATATCATCGCGGCAATGCTATGCATAAATCCTCTTTTTCCAAAGCGCACGGAATAGGGGCGCTATTGACTTTTAATATATCTTTTGCTATAATGTGGCTAATATAATATATTATATATATTGGAGCAGTATGTATTTTAGAACCCTTATTTATTTTTGAAATATAAAGGAGTATTTGCAAAATGACAATAGATCAAAGCAAACTTCAAAAAAAGCCGATTTACGATTTTTTCAAGCGCCTTTTTGATCTTATTTCTTCGGGCTTGGCCATTATCCTGCTTTCGCCGATCCTGATTCTTTTATTGCTGATTAAATTCTTCGAGGATTTTCATAATCCCATCTATATCTCCCAGCGGATCGGCAAAGGGGGCAAGCCCTTCCCCTTCATTAAGATCCGCTCCATGAAGCCCAAGGCGGAGCTGATGAAGCAAGAGATGATCGAGCAAGGGCTCAACGAAGCCGATGGCCCTGCCTTTAAGATGAAGGAAGATCCGCGGATCACTCCCTTTGGCAAATTCATTCGCAAATGGTCTATTGATGAAATTTTGCAGCTTGTTAATGTATTTTTAGGGCATATGAGCATTGTTGGCCCTCGGCCTCCCCTGCCGCAGGAAGTGGCGCTCTATACCGAGGAGCAAAAGCAGCGGTTGCTGGTAAAGGGCGGGCTCCTTTGCCTTTGGCAGATTCAGCCCGATCGCCATTCCATTTCCTTTGAGGATTGGGTGAAGCTGGATATGGAATATATTGAAAAGCGCAGCTTTTGGCTGGATATGAAGATCATCTTCACCGGCGCTTATATGATCCTCTCCGGCAAGAGCGGGGACTAAATTAAACTTTTTCAAAAAAGGAGTCGTTTATGAATATTAAGGTCATTGTTGCGGCCCATAAAAAATTCGCTATGCCGAAGGACGAAATGTATCTTCCCCTTCATGTTGGCAAAGAGGGGAAAGAGGATATCGGCTATCAAGGGGATAATACCGGAGAAAATATTTCTGCAAAAAACCCTTATTTTTGCGAGCTGACCGGCCTTTATTGGGCATGGAAAAATCTTGATGCCGATTATATCGGCCTTGCCCATTACCGCCGCCATTTTTCTTTGGCGAAAAAGCTGCCCAAAGAAGAAGAAAAAAAATTCGAGCTGCTTCTTTCCAAAGAGCAGGCGGAGCAAATTCTTTCGGAATATGATATCATTCTTCCCAAGAAGCGGGAGTATTATATCGAAAACCTTTATGATCACTATAAGCATTCCCTTCATATCGAAACGCTGGACGCTGCCGGCGAGATCCTCCGAGAAGAATATCCGGAATATTATCCGGAATTTGAAAACCTCAAGAAGAGGACCGGCGCCCATATGTTCAATATGATGATCATGAGCAAGCCCCTTTTCGATGCCTATTGCGCATGGCTTTTCGAGATCCTTTTTGAGCTGGAGCGGCGGATCGATCCCAAGCAATATGATGCTTTCCACGCCCGCTATCCCGGCCGCGTTTCGGAGCTTTTGCTGGATATCTGGATCCGCACCAACGGCCTTTCCTATAAGGAGGTGCCGGTGGCGGATATGCAAGGTGTGAACTGGTGGAAGAAAGGCACTGCCTTTTTGCGGGCCAAATTCATCGGGCAAAAATACGATAAAAGTTTTTAAAAAAGAGGCATACTATGAAAAAGACTGCCATTATAGTGGTAACCTTTAACCGCAAGGAATTGCTTTATAAAAATATCGAGGCGCTCCTTGCTCAAACCGAGACCGATCGGGAGATCCTGATCATTGATAACGCCAGTACCGACGGTACCCATGAGCATATCGCCCCCTTTATTGAATCGGGCGCGGTGCAATATTTCAATACCGGCAAAAATCTCGGCGGCGCAGGGGGCTTTAATTTCGGCATGAAGGAAGCCCTCAAGGGCGGCTATCCTTATATCTGGCTGATGGATGATGATACCATCCCTGCCCCCGATGCCCTGAAAGAGCTGATGGCCGCCGATGAGATCCTTGCGGGCAATTATGGCTTTCTTTCGGGCATGGCCCTTTGGAAAGACGGGAGCCCCTGCAAGATGAATAAGCAAAAGCTGATCAAGGATTGGTATGAAGAGGCGCATCTCCTGCAGCATGGATTGGCAAGATGCTACCATGCCACCTTTGTTTCCTTCTTTATGCGGGCAGAGGTTGCCAAAGAGATGGGGCTGCCCATCAAGGAATTCTTCATTTGGGGCGACGATGTGGAATACTCCAATCGCCTCCATAAAAAATATCCCTGCTATGTGGCGGGGAGGAGCATCGCCCTGCACGATACCGCCAATAATGAGGGCTCCAACATTGCAAAGGACGATGCAGCCCGCATCGGCCGCTATAAATTTGCCTATCGCAACGAAATGTTTATCGCCAAGCAAAATGGCCTTAAAGGCCTTTTGCGGCAGGGCGCCAAGATCTGCCTTCATATGGCAAGGGTTTTGGTTCACGGAAAGCATAAATTCAAAAAATGGGGTGTGATCCTCGCAAGTTCTATCAAGGGAATCTTTTTCAACCCCAAAATCGAATATATTGAGGAATAAATCATGAAAAGAGTTTTGCAGGTTTTTGGTGAACCGCTGGATAACGGCGGCCAAGAAGCCTTTATCATGAATATCTATCGCAATATAGATCGGGAGCAGGTGCAGTTTGATTTCTTTACTCCCTATTATTGCGCCAACGAAAATCTTCGCAAAGAGATCGAAGATCTGGGCGGCCGCGTTTTCGAAAAAGGCGGCCGATTCGATACCGAAGGAAATAAAAGCGATTTTTTAGAAAATCTCGGCGCCTTTTTCAAGGAGCATTCCTATGAAACGGTGCATATCCATTCCGGCAGCATCTTTTCTCTTGCCTTCGGCGCCCGCCTTGCCAAAAAGCATGGGGCAAAAAAGGTGCTTGTGCACTCCCATGCCACCGGATTGAATAATTTAAAATATAAAGTGATCAAGGCGGCCTCTCCTTTTATCTTTAAGGGGAATGCTACTCATTATCTGGCCTGCTCCGAGATCGCCGCAAGATGGAAATTTCCCGCCTCCATCATCAAGAAGGGGCGCTATACCGTTATTAATAACGGTATCGATCTTGATAACTTCACCTTTTCCGCCGAAAAGCGCGCTGAATACCGCGAAATGCTTGGCCTCGGCGAGGATTTGGTATTATGCCATATCGGCAGATTTTCCGAAGAAAAAAATCATGCCTTTATATTAGAAGTTTTTGCAAAGCTGCTGCAAAAGCAGCAAAATTCGCGTCTTTTATTGGTGGGCGATGGTCTGCTCAAGGCCCAAATTGAGGAGCAAGCGGCCTCTCTGGGCATCAAGGAGCGGATCTCCTTCCTTGGCCATCGCAAAGATATCAGCGAGATTTTGCAAGCCTCCGATCGCTTTATCTTCCCCTCTATCTTTGAGGGGCTTGGAATTGTGGCCATCGAGGCCCAAGCCACCGGCCTGATGGTGCTGGCCTCCGAAGAGATCCCCGAAGAGGCTGCGGCCATCGATTCTCTTTTTCATCGGGCTTCTTTGGCGATGGGCGCGGAATTTTGGGCGGAGAAGCTTCTTTCCCTTTCCCCTGCTCCCGATCGAGCCATTTTCGCTTCTCAATTAAGGGAGCGCGGCTTTGCTTCTAACGATGCTGCCGCAATATTGCAGCAAATTTATTTGGAGGGTTAAGAAAAATGCAAAAAATAGAGCATTTTTTTGAAAAAAAGATTGCAAGATTTTTTAAGAGCCCTTGGCTGCTTGCTTGGTTGGTGCTCCCCTTCATCAAACCGGCCACGGAATTTACGGGGAAATTCGATATTGTTTTCGATCTTTTGAAGATCCTTCATTGCGGAATCATCCTTTTGAGCTACCGCTTTATTCAAAAAAAACCAAGCAAAATGATCTTGCTGATCGGTGGCTTGCAGGCGGTGCTCTTTTTCAGCACTGCTCTGAATGGCGGCACCATTTGGTGGAGCGCGGTGCAGGTGCTCTCCATTGTTTCCCTCTGCGCCCTTCTGGAGCTTGCCTTAAATCTTGATCGCAAAGCCGCAATAAAGGGCTTTGCCATCTCTTTTGGGCTGATGGCCGCCGCCACTGTGGCTACCATGTTCATCTGCTATCCCAACGGGCTCTATACGGTTATTACCGAGCATGAGATCAATGGCCTTTGGCATATTCCCGAAACCAATAATTATCTTTGGGGCTTTGATAATGCCAGCGCCTTTAAATTTATTCCGGCCATGATCTTCTTTATTCTGGCCACCGATCCCAAGAGCAAATGGCAAAAGCTCGCTACCTTCGGATTCCTCTTTTTGATCACCGCGGCCTTCATTTATATCCGCTCCATTATGGCGCTTCTCGGCTGCCTTTGCATTTTGGTCTATTATGTTTTGCTCTATCAGCGGGATCGGGTGATGAAGATCCTCAATGTGAAAACCTGCGTGATCCTGATCTGCATTATCGCAGTGGTTTTGATCGGGCTCAATAGAAATATTCCCTTTTTGCAAAAGATCGCAGAAAATACCGATAAGGTTACCAGCCTTAATTCCCGCTTCTCCCTTTGGGAAAAATCTTTAAATGAGATTGCGGAAAATCCCCTTTTAGGCCATGGCTTTGAGGATCGCTTTGTTACCGCCGAAAAGATCGGGTTTGATCATCCCCATAATGTCTTTTTGGATGTCCTTTATCGGGGCGGTATTTTGGGCGGCATCTTTTATGCTTTGATGCTTCTTTTTGCATCGAAGGAAAGCTTTAAAGCAAGAAGGATCCCCTTTGGCAATATTCTTGCCATCGGTTTCTTTGCTTTTCTTGCCATGGCCCAGATGGATTATTATAATGATCAATATCTGCCCTTCCTGCTCTTTATTTTAGCGGAGCATACCGATCTTTTTCTCTTCAACTTCAAAAAAGCAACCCCTGCAAAAGAGTTGCAGGAATAATCATTCTTAAAAAGGAGGCGCCCCTCATGGCTCAATCCAAAAAAATTGAAAAGCTCCTGCGGGCGCTCTTTCATATTGCCTTTGGGCTCTTTTTGATCAGCGCTATGCTGGAGGCAACCACCTTCAGCGATTATCCCCTGCTTTTGCGCCTGATCGGCCCCCTTCGCAAGGTTGCATGGCTTTTGGCCGCTATTAAGATTGGGCTGCAGGGAATCGGGGAGCTTAAAAGCAAAAGCTTTCGCCTTCAATGGTTCCCCCTGCTCTTTTTTGCGGGGTTGGCGATCTCCTATTATTTTTGCAGATCGCCCCATCTTTTAAGCTTTTCGCTTTTTATCCTTGCCGCAAAGGGCATCTCCTTTAAAAGCATTGCCCGCCATGCCTTTCTTCAGCAAGGGATCACCATGCTCATTACTGTTTCTTGCTGCTTTATGGGCTGGATCAAGAGCATTGATATTACCGGCGCCGATGGCGTTTTTTGCGTCTCCCTCGGTTATAACTCCGCCAACTGCCTGATGCTGGTTGGGTTTCAGTTGATCCTTCTTTATGGGTATCTGCGCAAGGATCATCTGCGTTGGTATCATTTTTTGATCATGCTCGGCTTTGCGGTGCTGGTTTATCTTCCCGCTCAAGGGCGAACCGGCCTTGGCTGCATCCTTCTTGCCATTTTGGCTATGGCTCTATGGCGCTTCAAATGGGTGCAGTTCTTATTAGAAAAATTGCGTTTTTTATTCAAGCCTTTTGTTGCCGTTCTTTCTGTTCTCTTTTTGGCAATGGCTTTCCTTTATCCCAAAGGCCCCCTGCCCGAAATCAACCGCCTTTCCAACGAGCGGCTGCGGCTTACCCATGAGGCCATCGAGGAATATGGCGCCACTCCCTTTGGGCAGCAGATCCATTGGATCGGCCAACGGGGCAAAACCCTTGGAGAGGATTCCAACTATAACTATGTGGATTGCTCTTATGCCAAGGCTTTTATGGACTATGGCGCCATACCGCTGATCCTCTTTTTATTCGCTTTTTATCAGCAAAAGGATGCCCTTTATCGCAAAAAGGACTATCTTTTGCTGCTGCTTTTGCTGGTGATCGAGCTTTATTGCTTCTTTGATAGCTTTTTGATCCCCCCGATTTATAATACAACGATATTCCTGATGAAGGATACCTTATATCCGCTGACCAAGAAAGAACACAGAGGAAAGGAGTGAGGCAAAAATGAAGGTAGGAGTGCTGACTTTTCATGAGACAGTCAACTATGGAGCCATGCTCCAAACCTATGCTCTTCAAAAGCATATTAATTCCCTCGGCATTCCCTGCGAGGTGATCGATTATAAAGATCATGCCCTTCTCAAAAAAGAGCGCCCCTTAAAGCTTTTGGAGCAGCGCTCCCTGAAGGGGATTTTGAAATACCTTACCTGCCATGATTATCAGGTGAGCAAATGGGCCGCTTTTGAGGCTTTTAAGGGGGAGCATATCCCCATGAGCGCCCGCCCCTATGAAATGAGCGAGCTTCCTCTTTTAGAAAATGAATATGATATGATCCTCTGCGGCAGCGATCAGATTTGGAATACCGAGATCACCCAAAATGATTTTTCCTATTATTTGGATTTTCTCGCCGATCCCAAAAAGAAATATGCCTATGCCGCCTCCTTCGGCTATACCGCTCTTCCCGAAGAGATCAAAGACCGCGCTGTTGGCTGCCTGAAGGAATTTCAGCGGCCCATCACCGTGCGGGAAGAGGAAGCCAAAAAAATCGTTGATGAAGCCCTCGGCGCCGATGCCGCTCAGGTAGTAGTGGATCCCACTTTGCTTCTTTCCAAGGAGCAATGGCAAAGCCTGATGACCGATACCGAGCGGGGCAACTATATTGTGGCCTACATGGTGGATTTTTGCGAGGAAACCTTCGATTTCATCCGCGATCTTGCGGAGCGGGAAGGCTGCAAGATGATCTATGTGCACGATGCCATTCGCAGCCAGAGCGGCATGGAAAATTCCCGCGATGATTCAGTGCAGGAATTTCTGAATATGCTGAATGGGGCCAAATATGTGGTTACCGGCTCCTTCCATGCCCTTTGCCTTTCGCTGATTTTGGAAAAGCAGTTTTTCTATACCTTGAGCAGCATTCATAATCGTAATTCCCGCCTGACCACTCTTCTCGCCCATGCAGGAATTGAAGGGCGCAAGGTGGTAAAAGGGATCTGCGAGGATGATGCGCCTATCGACTATGCCGCAGTAACCCCGCGGCTCCAAAAGAAGATCGAGGAATCCAAAGAGATCCTTCAAAAGATCTTGAATGAGGCAAGAAAAGCATGACAACTTCGAGAACCAAAAAATTTATGTATAACTCCCTCTCCACCGCTCTTTATCAGATTGTGGTGATGCTGGTGGGCTTTGTAACCCCGCGGGTGATCCTGCAGTTCTATGGCTCGGAGCTCAATGGTCTTGTTTCCTCCATCAATCAGTTTATCACCTATTTCAGCCTGATCGAGGCGGGAATTGCAGGGGCGGCCACCTTCTCCCTTTATAAACCCCTCGCCGAGAACGATCATGATGGCGTGAGCGCCATTGTATCGGCCACCAAAAAGTTTTATAACCAATCGGGAATGCTTTTTGTGGGCCTTGTTGCGCTGATGGCGGCCACCTATCCCTTCTTGGTTAAAACCGAGGATCTTTCGGTCCCTGCAGTGGCCATTCTGGTGCTTGCGCTGGGTGCCAAAGGATTTCTGGAATTTTTTACCCTTGCTAAATATCGGGTGATCCTGACCGCCGATCAGAAAACCTTTGTTATCTCCAATGCCTCCAGTGTGTATATCATTTTGCAGATGATCATCATTGTGGTATTGGCCATGCTGCGTGTCAATATTGTGGTGGTCTATTCTGTGGCTATCTTGGCGCTCTGGACCAGAAGCTTCCTTCTGCGCAGATATGTGCGGCGGAATTATCCCTATATCAACTATAAGGCCAAACCCAATGTTCATGCGCTGGATCAGCGTTGGGATGCCCTCTTCCTGCAGGTTTTGGGCGCCGCCCAAACCGGCGCGCCGGTTCTTTTGGCCACTGTTTTCACCTCGCTGACCGAAGTGAGCATCTATTCCATCTATAATATGGTCTTTACCGGCATCAACGGGGTGTTGAGCATCTTTGTAAATGGGCTTTCCTCCGGCTTTGGCGATGTGATCGCCCGAAAGGAAACCAAAACTCTGCAGCATTCTTATAAGGATTTTGAATTTATTTATTATATCATTATCACCATCGTCTATACCGTGGCGGCAGTTATGCTGCTCCCCTTCATTCGGCTCTATACCCGCGGCATCACCGATGCCAACTATATTCAGCCGATCATCGCCCTTCTCTTTGTGGTGAATGGATTGCTCTATAACCTGAAAACCCCGCAAGGAATGCTGGTTATCGCTGCAGGCATGTTTAAAGAAACCCGCTACCGCAGCCTTGCTCAAGCGCTGATCATTATCGTGGGCGGCGCGATCCTTGCCCCCTTCTTCGGGCTGGTGGGTATTTTGATCGCCTCTTGCCTTTCCAATCTTTATCGGGTGATCGATCTGCTCTTCTTTGTGCCTCACCGAATCACCAAGCTCAGAGTATGGCTTACCCTTAAGAGAATGCTTCTCTCTGTTGCTCTCTGCACCCTTCTGCCTCCCTTGGTGGGCCTGATTCCCTTTGATCAGCAAGGCTTTATCTATTGGATCGGGCAGGCAATCGTTGTAACCATTTTGGTGGGGGGAGTGGTTATTCTGATCAATTATCTTTTGGATCATAACCAATTAAACTTTGTTTATACCCGCTTTAAAAAGCTTTTGAAAAAACGCCGCTGATGCGAAAAAGAAAGGATTTTATGATGAAACAGTATGATTATCTGATCGTTGGCGCAGGTCTTTTCGGTGCAGTTTTTGCCGAAAGAGCCACTGCCGCAGGCAAAAAAGTTTTGGTGATCGATAAAAGAGACCATATTGCCGGCAATATCTATACCAAAGATGTAAAAGGCATCCCTGTCCATGAATATGGCGCTCATATTTTTCATACCAGCCTGAAGAATGTTTGGGAATATGCCAACCGCTTTGCCGAATTCAACCGCTATACCAATTCCCCTGTTGCAAGATATAAAGACGAGCTTTATAACCTGCCCTTTAATATGAATACCTTCAATAAGCTTTGGGGCGTGGTTACCCCTGAGGAGGCCAAAGCGAAAATCGAGGAAGAAAAGGCTGCCAGCGGCATCACCGAACCCAAAAATCTGGAGGAGCAGGCCATCTCCCTGATCGGTAAAACCATCTATGAAAAGCTGGTAAAGGGCTATACCGAAAAGCAATGGGGCAAGCGCGCCACCGAGCTGCCCAGCTTTATCATCAAGCGGCTGCCTGTGCGTTTCCTTTATGATAATAACTATTTCAATGATCTCTATCAAGGGATCCCCATCGGCGGCTATACTCCCATGGTGGCCAATATGCTGAAAGGCATCGAAGTGCGCCTTGATTGCGATTTCTTTGCCCATCGGGAAGAGCTGGAGGCGCTGGCTGAAAAGATCATCTTCACCGGCCCCATCGACCGCTTCTATGATTATTGCTTTGGCGAGCTGGAATACCGCTCCTTGCGGTTTGAAACCGAGATTATGGAATGCGAAAACTATCAGGCCAATGCAGTGGTCAATTATACCGAATACGAAATTCCCTATACCCGCATCATCGAGCATAAGCATTTTGAGTATGGCGCCACTTTAGGGAAGCTTCCCGAGGGCGATGCCGAGAAATATACCATCGTTACCAAAGAATATCCCGATAATTGGGTGCAGGGCAAAGAGCCTTATTATACTGTAAACGATGATCGCAATACCGCGCTCTACGCCAAGTATCAAGCCTTGGCTGAAAAGGAAGGCAAGGTGCTCTTCGGCGGCCGCCTTGGGCAGTATCGCTATTATGATATGGATAAGGTGATCCTCGCCGCCCTTGAAATGGCCGAGCAGGAGCTGAACTGATCATAAACTAATAAAAGGGGCTGTAAAAATAGTCCGAACCGCAAAGGGCAGGAAATTATAAGGTTTTTTTACAAAGAAACTGAAGAAAAACAAGAATAATGATAGAAAATATCGAATTTTCGATATTTTCTCCCATTTGAATGCCCTTTGCTACCTTAAAACCGAGCCACTCGGCGTATCACATACGCCGTCGGGTATCCCGCGGCCTATGGTCGCGGCTCGGTTTGAAGGTTTCAAACAATTTTTTCGAACCCCAAAAAGGGGGCTGTAAAAAATTCATTCGAATTTTTTACAGCCCCTTTTTCTATTTAGCGCTTTTCTTCAAGGTAAAGAGAGGCTTCCATATCAGCAGTTGCAAGAGCGAATGCTAACGGATACATCTCAAATGCTTTTGAGCAATTTCGAATATCCTTTTCCTCGGAAAAGCCCATGTGATAGCGGATTGCAAAGGCTTCCTCACGCGTCAGCCGCATAAATCCGCCAACAATGTAAACACTTTTTTCCCCATGACCATAGGGGAGATTATCATCGAATTCATAATAAGGAACCTTTTCCCAAATACCGGCTTCATTTTTTACATTGCGCATCGAAGTTTTATAAACATTCACCTTGCAAATATCATGAAGCAGAGCAACAATAGCGATAGTTTCTTCGCTATATTCATTGGAAAAAAGCTTCTTTGTATAAGGTCGAGCAAGATATTCCTTTAAATTATTATAAACATTAATGCTATGCTCACAAAGCCCGCCGGCATAATTTCCATGAAAGCGGGTGCTTGCAGGCGCTTCAAAAAAATCCGATCCGCTTCCCAAAAGATAATCCAATAATTCCTGCGCACCTTCACGCTTAATATTTTCTTTGAAAATTCTGCAAAAAAGTTCTTTATTATCCATCATTTTCCTCCGAGTTCACATCATCAGAAGTTTTCCAAATCTTAATTTTTCCGCTCTCATGAAGATTTTTGAGGATAACCACCGAAATCGGCAGCATAAACATTCCCAAAAAACCAAACAACTTCAAGCCTACCCAAATGCAGAAAAGGGTAACGATTGGCAAAAGCCCCACATGATCGCCGATAATTTTAGGTTCTAATGTTTGCCGAACAATTGTGATCACAATATACATGCAAACCAAGATCAAAGCTTGCCATGGGGAGCCGCTCAAGAGGCAGAAGAGCGACCAAGGCAGAAGAACTGTTCCAACGCCTAAAATCGGCATAATATCAACAATCGCAATTACAAACGCAAGAGTAAATGCAGGTTTAAACTTAAATATCAAAAAGAAAATTAAAAGTTCAGTAAAGGTTATAACGATCAAAAGGGAATAGGAACGCAAATATTTCCATATTGTTGAGAAAAAATCACGCTTGATATCCAAAATCAACGCTCTGGACTTTGGAGCAAATTGATTTAAAATAAATCGTTTAACCACAGGGAAGGAGGCCGACATAAAAATGCTGGAAACAATGGTTACAATAAAGAAGATAATGGCATTGGGAATATGAACAACAACGTTTCCTGCATAGCCGATAAGTGTGCTTCCGACAGAACCGGTCAACAAACTGGAATAATCATAATTAGAAATATATTTGATTGCGGCATTTAATACATTTTCGGGAAGCATTCCCAACACACCATGGCGCTCATGCACAAAATCCCGAAGATAGGTCATAATTGAACTTAAATAAGAGGGGACTTTCGAAATCAAAGATTTGATTTCGCCAATTAAAGTATTCGAAAGGAAACCTCCTAAAGCAAAGATAAGAGCAAGCAATACAACAACACAAATTGCACTGGCTATTCCTCGCGGAAATTTCGCCTTTTTAGAAAGAAGGTTCACAAGCGGCTCAACTAAAAAAGCAATGATGATCGCAATCAGAAAAGGCGCAATCGGCCCTAAAAGGTAGCGAATCGCAAGATATGCAATGCCGATGAAAACAGCGATATATGCCAGATTGATCAGATGATGAAGTTTTTTATTATCCTTTTTGCTCAGCATTTTTTCCACCTTTTTCTTTTATTGAATTATTATACCATTGTTCCTTTGAAAAATAAAGCGTATTTTCAAAAATATCTTCATCTTGCAATTTGTTTACAAATATGTTATATTTGTTTATCGTAAATAAACAATCGATTTTGATTGGAGGACATATTTTGAAGCAGGAATATTATTTAATTGATCGGAGTGTTTTGCCGGAAGTATTTTCAAAAGTAATCGAAGCAAAGCGCCTTTTGCAAACGGGGAAATGCAAAACTGTTTATGACGCAGTGAAAACAGTCGGCATCTCACGCAGCGTATTTTATAAATATAAAGATAGTGTCCATGTTTTCGTTGAAAAAGATAAGCAGCATATTATCACGATTATTCTTTATTTAACCGATGAAGTGGGCGCACTTTCCAAGGTACTGAATCTTATTTCCGGCATTGGCGCAAGTATTTTAACGATCAACCAAAGTGTTCCCATGAACGGAATTGCCCCCGTCTCCATTTCATTCGACACGATGAACATGGAAATCGAGCCGGAAGAGCTATTTCATCAAATGGAGCAGCTTGGCGGTGTAATCAGCGTTAAGCCTGTAGCAAAAGAACGAGGCTAATAATATAATAAACTGAAAAGGAAGTTTCCGTATGTATGGTGCATTCGGTATCAATGCTTATTGTGCTCATTCAGGAGGCTCCAATGGGACTGATTGTGCAAAAATTCGGCGGAACTTCTGTGGCCGATCGTGTTTGCATCTATAATGTTGCCAATATTATCGCAAGAAGAGTTCGCGAAGGAAATTCAGTTGTAACGGTTGTATCCGCGCAAGGGGACAATACTGACCAACTTCTTTCAAAAGCAAGAGAAATTGCTCAAAGCCCCGATCCGCGCGAACTTGATGCATTGCTTGCCACCGGCGAGCAGGCTTCGGCTGCTCTTTTATCGATTGCCCTTAATGATCTTGGTGTGCCCGCAATTTCGCTAAACGGTTCTCAAGCCGCCATTCTTTGCGATGATCATTTCGGAAACGGCGAAATTAAATCTATAGATGAAGAAAGAATTCGCTATTATTTAGATCGAGGAATAACTGTTGTTATAACCGGATTCCAAGGCATTACCCGCTCCGGCAATATTATCACATTAGGGCGTGGCGGATCAGATACAACCGCGGTTGCCCTTGCTGCAGCTCTTAAAGCGGACCATTGCCGCATTTATAAAGATGTCGACGGAATCTACACCTCTGATCCAAGAAAGAACCTTGCTGCCAAAAAACTTGATCATATCAGCTATGAAGATATGTTGGCATTATGCGATAAAGGAGCGCAGGTGCTGCAGCGCAAAAGTGTAGAACTTGCCGAAAAACATAATATAAAACTTTATATTTTATCAAGTTTTCAACTAACCGGCGGCACTGTTATTGGATAAACAAAAATCCTCATTTGGAAGCAACCAAATGAGGATTTTTTCATTTTTGATATCGTTCTCTCAAATTCTGAATAGCTTTTGTTTCAATGCGAGAAACATAGCTGCGAGAAATTCCCAGCTTTTGAGCAACCTGCTTTTGCGTTAATGGTACGGTATTATATAGCCCATAACGCATAATTAATATTTTCTTTTCTCGCTCCGGAATTTCTTCGAGAAACTTATATAGTTTTTTAGAATTTATTTTTAAGTCCAAATCCTCTGCAAAATGTTCGTCTTCATATATAATATCCAAAAAAGTCAAAGAATTGCCATCACCATCTGTATCAATAGGATCGCTGATATTCACATCATTCTGGCGTTTCTTTTGATTACGAAAATACATCAGAATTTCATTTTCAATGCACCTGGCTGCATAAGTTGCAAGCCGAGCCCCTTTGCTTGGCTTAAAAGTTGAAATACCTTTGATAAGGCCGATTGTACCGATAGAAATCAAATCATCTTGATCCATACTTGCAGCGTAATACTTTTTAATAATATGAGCAACCAATCGTAAATTCCGCTCAATTAAGATATTTCTGGCATCAATATCGCCATTTTGATATTGCTCCAAATAATAACGCTCTTCAGCAAGCGTTAATGGTTTCGGAAAGGTTGCACCTCCGGAAAGATAAAGCATCAAAAAGATGGTTTTATCCAAAAAAGCATCTAATGGAATCAGCATAAATATCACCCCTTGCCAAAGCATATGCCGATCAACGCTTGTCAGTTGCAGGATTTCTTGATTGCAAGTTGACATTTTGCTTTCAAACTGATAATATATAAGAAAAATCAAAGGAAAATTTAAAATGATCGAAATAAAAAAAGTTGAAGATCCGGCTCTCGCCAAGCGCATTTGTGAAGAAAATAATATCGTTTATAACCCCTGTTACCGCATTATTGCAACCGTTGAAGGGGAAACCATTCATAATTCCGCCGTTTTCAGCTATGAAAACGAAGAGGGAACAATCCATGTTATTGACGGATTTGGCGGTGATCTTGATCTTTTGGATGGGCTTTGCAGAGCAATCCTTAATATTATGGATATCAACGGTGTAAAGGAAGTTTACTTGCCATCAAAATACGAAAAATTGGCAAAATACGTGGGTTTTTCTCAATGTGAAGACCGCTATAAAGTTCAATTGGAAGGCTTTTTTTGCTGCAGTTGCAGCTCAAAGAAACAATAAGAAGGGGAGAATCAAATGAGTTTAAAGGATAAAAGATTATTTTTGCTTGATATGGATGGAACTATTTACTTGGATAACGATCTATTTGATGGCACGCTTGATTTTTTGGACCATGTTAAAAAAATCAGTGGAAAAGCAATGTATCTAACCAATAATAGCTCTAAAAGTGTTGATAAATATATAGAAAAGCTCGGTTCCATGGGGATTATTGCAAAAAAAGACGAATTTACAACTTCAGCTCAAGCTACCGCGCTTTATCTTAGAAAAACGCATCCCGATGATTTATTATATGTTTTTGGTACTCAAGCATTAAAGGACGAACTTTTGCAATACGGTCTTAATATAACCGATAAATTGTGTGATGAAATCAAATGCCTTGTTATGGGATTCGATACAGAATTAACCTTCCAAAAGCTTGAAGATGCTTGCATTTTATTAAATCGCGGCGTTGATTATATTGCAACCAATCCCGATTGGGTTTGCCCAACTTGGTATGGTTCGGTGCCTGATTGCGGTTCCGTTGCATCGATGCTATATAACGCAACAAAGCGTAAACCGAAATTTATCGGCAAACCGGAGCCCACGATGATCGAGCTCGCTATTGAGCAAACCGGATTTAAAAAGGAAGAAGCTATTATATTAGGCGATCGATTATATACCGATATTGCAAGCGGAAGCAACGCAGGGATCGATACAGCGTTAATGTTAAGCGGCGAATCAACCATGGAAGACGTTGAAAATTTTGACGGTAAAAAACCGACCTATATTTTTGAAAATATTCGCTCCTTTTACAATGAAATCAAATGATTTAAAAAACGAGGCCAAAAGCCTCGTTTTTTAAATATTAAACCCATATTATCTGTTTTCTCCCCCCTCAACTGCACAAAATTTCCATTTTGTGCAGTTGACAATATAGTTTTTTAGGTGTATAATAGTATCATCCCCTCGGATAATATGGTGCTGATCAGGAGGTTTTAAAATGACCGATTTCGATGCTCTTCCAAAAATCATTAAAGATTTTATCTTTTATATCGAAATTGTTTTAGGAAAATCAAAATCAACAACCTATGAATACCTTTTAGATATTCAAAACTTTTTTCGATATATGAAATTCAAAAAAAATAATCTCCCAAAAGCAACAATCCTTCAAGAGATTCCTATTCACGATATCGATCCCCCCTTTGTTGCTTCGATTAATACTTCCGATATATATGATTACCTCTATTACTGCCGCGAAATTCGCAAGAATGCTCCGCGCAGTGTATCCAGAAAAATGTCTACTTTGCGTAGCTTTTTTAAGTATTTAACCATAAAAACCCATCAACTCGAAACCAATCCCATGGAAAAAGTTGAAACCCCCACCCCAAAAAAGACACTTCCGCGCCATCTGACATTAGAGCAAAGCACCGATCTTTTGGCATCCATTCGCGAAAGTCGCCGAGATTATGCGATCATCACCCTTTTTCTCAACTGTGGTCTACGATTAGCAGAGTTGGTGTCATTAAATCTAAAAGACGTAGATCGCGAATATGCCATCATAACCGGTAAAGGAAATAAGCAGCGAACCATTCATCTAAATCCCGCCTGCCGCTCTGCAATCGATGATTACGTTAATTTCGAGCGTCCCAAAGAAGCCCTGATTGATCCTGAAGCGTTGTTTATCAGCAGAAATCGCCGAAGAATCTCTCGTCGGGCAGTTCAAAATATTGTTGAAAAATACCTGCATTTAGCAGGGCTTGATGGGCAGCATCTTTCTACCCATAAACTGCGCCATACCGCCGCAACGCTGATGCATCGCTACGGAAATGTTGATATTCGCGTTCTTCAAGATGTTTTGGGCCATGAAAACCTTGGTACAACTCAAATCTATGTTCATGTTGATGATACTCAAATCAAAGATGCTTCCATGAAGAATCCCCTTTCAAAAGTAAAAAGAAAGCAACAATCTACCGACAATACCGAAAAAAATAGTGATTAAGCCACAAAAAACACCCGCATTGAACTCAATGCGGGTGTTTACTTTAAAGAACAATAAGCTCTTTAGGGCTATAAGTTAAATTTCGGCAACCATTTTCTGTAATCGCAATCATATCCTCAATGCGCACCCCAAACTCCCCTTCAAGGTAGATTCCGGGTTCCACAGTAATCACCATTCCCGGTTTCAGAATTGATTGATCAATAGTATTGAAGCTGGGTGATTCATGAACATCCAATCCAATGCTATGCCCAAGCCCGTGCCCAAAGCACCCTTCAAATCCTGCATCATGAATTATTGTGCGTGCAACAGAATCAATATCTTTGCAGACCTTATCGGGTGATGCGGCAGCAATGGCTGCTTTTTGAGCCTTTAATACAGTTTCATAAACAAAACGTTGCTTTTCCGATACTTCCCCAACCGCAACCGTTCTGGTCATATCAGACCGATAACCGTTGATAACAGCACCAAAATCCATTGTAATAAAATCGCCTTTTTTAATCACATAATCCGAAGGAGACCCATGAGGAGAGGAAGAATTCCGTCCTGCCAAAACAATGAAATTAAAAGAAACCCCTTCGCTCCCCTGCCCTCGCAGGAAAAACTCCATATCAAGCATGATCTCCCGCTCGGTTCTTCCTTCTGAAATCCGCCCTAAAATATAAGAAAAGGTATCATCGGTAATCTTTTGCGCCTTGCAAATATTAGCAATCTCATCATCGGTTTTGATGCTTCTTTGCAACTTAATTGCTTTGTCAAACCGATTATCGGTAGAAAAATCGACCTCGGGCACAACCGATGCATAATTCATCATAGAATCAATACTGATGGAACTTGTTTCTACATAAATGCGCTTAATTCCATATTTTTCGCATATATTTTTAAATTGCCCTTCCCCACGCTTGATCAAATGAACCTCGCAACTTTTAATGGTGTTTTTGGCCCTTTCAAAATAACGAAAATCGATCAAAAAATCCGCATGGTTCTTGGATATAACAATATACCCCGCAGAAGAGCGAAAACCGGTAAAATAAAAGCGATTAGAGCCGGAGGTGATCAGCATTGCCTCCTCGCATGATAATTGCTCTTGGAGCATTTTAATTCGTTCTGTCATATGATCCTCCCAAATAATAGAAAAGCAAAACCCAAAAAAGGTAAACTATTTTTTCATTTAATGTGTTAACGCTCCATATTATAGCACAAAAGCGGAAATAAATCAAGGCAGAGCCTTGTATGTAATCCGCAACTTGTTGCGGAATGTAATCATTTCGAAGAAATGTATGTAATCCGAAATTTATTTTGGTATGTAATCAATCCGAAGGAAGATACACCTGCGGTGATGCCATACACGCTACGCGTGATTACATGCGCCTATCGGCGATTACATACCAATCCTTCGGATTGGATAAAAAATAAGACAGTCCGAAGACTGTCTTATTTTTTGGAGGTGCCAATCGGATTTGAACCGATGAATAAAGGTTTTGCAGACCTTTGCCTTACCACTTGGCTATGGCACCGGATATAAGAAAAGGAATATACAAGATATTCCTTTTCTTATCGATATGGTGCCTCCGGGCGGAATCGAACCACCGACACGGGGATTTTCAGTCCCCTGCTCTACCTACTGAGCTACAGAGGCATCAATTGGCGACCCGGATGGGGCTCGAACCCACGACCTCTAGCGTGACAGGCTAGCGTTCTAACCAGCTGAACTACCGGGCCAATTGACCTTGCAACTTATTGCTGCAACGATAGATATTTTACAACATCTATTCAGAAAAGTCAAGACTTTTTTAATCAATTTTTATAATTATTTTTTCGCTGCATCAAAGAGGAGTTTTTTCATATCTTCCACATCAAAAGAATACTTTTTATCACAAAAATGGCAGCAAATTTCAATCGGTTTTCTCTCTTCAATAATCGAAGCAAGTTCTTTTTTACCAAGGCTGATTAAAACCTTCTCGGTACGCTCTCTGGAGCAATTACAATAGTATTCACCATTCCATTCCTCGGTTACATGAAAAGGAATTCCCTCAAAAAGAGTTTTGGCAATTTCCATATTGGAAGTGTGCTCAAACATCGAAGATACATTGCGAACCTTTTCAAGAGATTTTTCCAAGCGATCAACAACTTCATCATCATAACCGGGCAAAAGCTGAAGCAAAAATCCTCCTGCCGATTTTACTGAATAATCTCGATCCACCAAAACACCAAGGGCACAAACAGTTGGTGTTTGCTCGCTGGTGGCATAAAAATTGGTAATATCCTCTGCAATCTCGCCGCTGATAAGTTCAGTGCGGCTTACATAAGGCTCCCCTTCCCCATTATCTCTTAAAACCGTTAAATAACCAAATCCGACAGAACCGCTCACATCAAGTTTACCGTTGGCCTTCAGAGGAATATCTACCATCGGATTTCCGGCATACCCTTTAACCCGACCGTTTTGATCAGCAGTTGCAAGAAGGGTTTTAACCGGACCATCGCCCTCAATTTGCAAGGTTAAAAGATCCCCTTTATTTTTTAGGGTTTTTCCCATAATCGAAGCTGCAGTAAGCAAACGCCCCAAACCGGCAGTAACAACCGGTGAAGTGCGATGAAAATCAAAGGCAGCCTGAACGAGCTCTTTCGAATTTAAAAAATATCCGCGAACCAATCCATCATCGGAAAGCACAGATAATGCAGGGTTTTTCATTTTAGGAATCCTTTCGTACTTTTGCAACAAATGTTATGCGTTGAGTTTCTTCTTTTGGAATCTGCTCCGAATAATCGTCGACAATTTCAAGAATATCAAACTGATATTTTTCCAAAAGCGCTTTTATTTCATCAATCGAATAATAGCGTTGAGTTTGATTTTCATCTTCGCGCCAATAGCAATCATTATCTTTTTGAAAAAAGGATAATTCATGATTACAGATAACTCCGTCGAAGCGGCTTCGCCATGCCATAAAAATTTCGTCGTCATCATAAATATCGCAATTATTATTCAAAATATGCTGATATTTATAAAGAGTATTTATATCAAAAATCAACAATCCATCAGGGTCAAGATAATTGCGAAACCAATAAAAAAGGCGATCAAGCTCTTTCTCATCGGTAACATAATTCAGGGTATCAAGAGTTGAAATAATGGCACCAACAGTGCCATAAAGCTCAAAATCAGGCAATTCTTGGCATAGAAACAACGCCTTTTCGCCCCCTGCAACTTCTGATCGCTTATTCATGGCTTCACTGAGCATATCAAAGCTGCCATCCACCCCGATCATATCATATCCCCTCTCCAAAAGAGCAAGGGTTACCGTTCCGCTTCCGCAACCGATATCGCAAACAAGGGAGATCTTCGGATTATACTTCTTGATTTTGCAATCAATAAAATCGATGATCTGCTGATAATCAGCACCAACAAATCGATCATAAAAAGGCGCAAGTGCAGTATAGCCTTCCATGATTACTCCTCATTCAAACGATTAAATACAATAGCATAGCCATCAGATCCATAGTTCAAGCTCCGCTTTACTCGGCTAATGGTTGCAGTTGAAGCGCCTGTTGCATCAACAATCTCTTGGTAAATTGCACCTTTATTAAGCATGTATGCAACTTCAAAACGCTGAGACAAGGCTTTAAATTCAGAAACAGTGCAAAGATCTTCAAAAAAATCATAGCACTCATCAATCGTTTTTAATTTTAAAATCGCCTCAAACAAATGATCACTACTTGTATCTTTCAATTTATGGTTCATAGTTGCCCTCCAAAGTTTTTCATTCTTTCATATTTTAACATACTAAAGCATAAAAGTCAAATAAAATATCCGGCAAATTAATTTACCGGATATTTATTCTTAGGGTGACAGAACTCGAACCTGCCACGCCTGACAAATAATAATTTTTCGCCCAAGTCTGCCTCATCACTTGCAATAC
>JAZPYP010000056.1:0-18370 GCA_045544255.1 Eubacteriales bacterium
TCTTTTTTATTATGTATAAAGTCTTACTGTTTCCATTTTCATGGATCGTTTTTTTATCCAACCCGAAGGGTTGGTATGTAATCCGTTTGCTTTGCAAACGGTATGTCATCAAGGCCAAGCCTTGTATTTCCTCTTTTTTTATTATGTATAAAGTTCTACATTAAAATTTTTGCCAAATTTCAGAAAATATTGACTGTCAAGGAAAATTGCTTTATAATAGATATATTGCGCGAAAGGTGATGAAACATGACGAAAAGAAATTTTATTTCTATATTTTTAATATTTTCCTTGGTTTTAACGCTGCTTCCTGTTCCCGTTGCGGTGGCGGCCCCGACTGATCATCCCAACACCTATGTTAATACCGGTGATCTTTGCAAAGATATTCTTGGGGTTGCAGCTTCTCAAATTGGTTATAAAGAGGGGCGCGGCAACGATACCAAATATGGGGATTGGTATGGGATGCCCAAAAGCCCATGGTGCGCCATGTTTGTTAGTTGGTGCGCTGATCAGGCTAATGTTCCGCAAACGATCTTAAAGAAATCGGCAAAAGCTTCTCCCGCTGCCTCTTTTTTTGATATTAAATATCGCAGCGGATCCCCTAAACCCGGCGATCTTTTCTTTGAAAAGAGCTTTACTCATGTGGGGTTTGTTTATAAAGTTGAAGATGGCTATTTTATTTCGATCGAAGGGAATTCCGATGGCGGCGGAAGCAATAATGGCGATGGCGTTGTATCCAATCGGCGGCGAATTTCGTCTGTTTATTTTGCATCCCCCGATTATGATAAGGATCGCGGGGTAACGCTGGATTTCAACCTTAATGGCGGCTCCATTGCGGGCTCTTCTTTAACCTATGATCGCTATGAGGTTCTTTCCTCCGATGGAATCAAGCTTCGCTCAAATGCCGGCACAAGCCATTCGAAACTAACCGCTCTTCCCAAAGGGACTAAATTTGTTGTAACCGATAAAAAGGCGGCCGACGGCTATACTTGGGGAAAGACTACATTTAGCGGCATGACCGGTTGGTGCGTTATCAGTGAGAGCTGGACCAAGAAAATCGGAACAGTTTCCTCTGCCACCTATAAGGCAAATGAAACGGGCCAGCTTCTCAGCGCCTCTACCTCTGCTAAAATTACCCAAAGAGTCAGCGCCTCGGCGGGGAGCATTTCCCTCCCAAGCAACAGCACTTTTGGAATCTCTCGAAAAGGATATACCTTTGCCGGCTGGTCTACCGCTCCAATCGGCGGAACCTTCTTTAAAAAAGGGAACAGCTATTCTGCGGCGCAACTGGACCCGAATGTTGCTAAAAAGAATGTTTCACTCTCCCTTTATGCAGTTTGGATGCCTGCCAATCTAACGGTTTCTTATCATGCAAACGGCGCCTTTATTCGCTCGGATAATTATTTTGTTGATTCAAATACTCTCTATAAAACCAATGAGACTGCGCCTTATTTGCAAAATTGGGCCGCAGGGGAAACAAAACCCAATGGCCCCACTAATTGCTCCTCTTTTGGCCTTTATAAACCCGGTTATACCTTTGCCGGTTGGGGAACAAAAGCATCAGGCGGAAACATTTTACCTGAAAACGGCGCATTAAGCTCGGAAGAGCTTTATCTTGCCAATGAAAATAAAAGTAATGTTGTTTTTTATGCAATCTGGAAGGCGAACACTCTTTCGGTGCAATATCATGCCAATGGCGGCGCCTTGAATTCCTCTACCTATCAATCTAAATCAAACGGAATCTATAAAGGAAGCGCCATCTATCAGCAAAAATGGACCTATAATCAAGCCAAGGCTACCGGTCTTGTGAACGATACTTCTTTCGGATTATCGCGAAGCGGCTATCGATTTATTGGCTGGAGCTTGAAGCCTCAGGGCGGAGCAGTGCTGAATATGGATGATGCGGCCATATTGCCGACCGATCTTTCCTCCGGAATTCGCTCCAAGAGCGAAACAGTAACCCTTTATGCTGCTTGGGTGCCAAATAGCCATAATCATAAATTTACCTCTTATATCTATAACCATGATGCTACCGGCGCTGCTGATGGCACCGAAACCGCCACCTGCTCTTGCGGAGCAACTGATATTCGCATAAAAATCGGCTCAATGCTGAAGAACTCTGCTTCGTTCAAAGATGTTTCGGCAAAAGCTTGGTATAAGCAAAGCATGGATTACGCGGTTACCTATAAGATCCTGACAGGCGATGGAAAAAATTCCTTGCTCCCTAAAAAGGTGATGACGCGAGCGGAGTTTGTGCAGATGCTGGCAAACCTTTCCGGAGTAAAGCTTGAGCGAAGCGGAGAGGCTATCTTTGATGACGTTGCGCCAAAGGCCTGGTATGCACCGGCGGTGGAATGGGCTGTTGAAAATGAAATTGTAGACGGCACCGGTAAAGGAAAATTTTCTCCTGATGGAAAGCTGACCCGTGAGCAGCTTTGCACCATGCTGGTTCGCTATGCTGAAAGCCAAAAGGTTTCTTTGAAATTTGATGCAAACCATGATCTTTTTACCGATGATAGAGAAATCTCTTCTTGGGCAAGAAAAGGTGTTTATACCTGCTTTTCTTCGGGGATTGTGAGCGGAGTGAGCGAGAATGAGGTTTCGCCTTCCGGCTATGCGTCAAGAGCCGAGGCGGCTACCATGATCATGCGCTTTCATAAGGCATATTGACAGCAGAATTAAAATAATTTATAATAATAAAAAACAAAAGGAGGCAGAATGATGCTGGAAGCTTTTATTGTTATTTTGGTTTTGATCTTGATTTTAATTATTGCCAATATCAAGATCGTTCCTCAAGCGCATGAATTTGTGATTGAGCTTTTGGGAAAGTATAAAACAACTTGGTCTGCAGGAATCCATGTAAAGATTCCTCTTTTGGAGCGCATTTCCAAGAAGGTTACCTTGAAGGAGCAGGTGCTGGATTCTCCTCCTCAACCTGTTATCACCAAGGATAATGTTACCATGCAGATCGATACGGTGATTTACTATGCGGTTTATGATGCAAAGCTTTATGCCTATGGTGCAGTTAACCCCATTTCTGCCCTTGCCAATCTTGCTGCAACCACTCTGCGTAACCTTGTTGGTGAATTGGAATTGGATGGCACCCTGACCTCTCGCGATACCATCAATGCCAAGATGACCGAGATTTTGGATGAAGCCACCGATAAATGGGGCATTAAGGTGCATCGGGTGGAGCTGAAGAATATTATTCCTCCTACCGAGATCCAAAATGCCATGGAAAAGCAGATGAAGGCAGAGCGCGATCGCCGCGAAACCCTTTTGCAGGCAGAAGGCCATAAAGCCGCCGCCATCACCCGCGCGGAAGGCGATAAGCAGGCCATGATCCTTGCCGCCGAAGGCGAGCGCGATGCGCGCATTGCAAGAGCCGAAGGCGAAGCAAGAGCCATCTTCCTTTCCAAGAAAGCAGAGGCCGATGGCCTTCGCGAACTCAAGGAAGCAGGCGCCGATGCCGCTATTTTGGAACTGAAGAAATATGAGGCTTTGGTTGCTATGTCTAATGGAAAGGCATCTAAAATCATTGTGCCTACCGATGCCGTGCAGATGACTAAAGCCAATGTTCTCTTTTCCGAAACCACAGGGCTTGGCGATGTAACCGCTCCGGCTCCCGAAGAAAAGAAGCCTTCAAAGGCAGATCCCTGCTGCGATTAAAAAATAATAAAAAGGGCAAGAAACCTTGCCCTTTTTAATTTTTTTCGATATAATGAATGAAAAGGTGGTGAGAAGATGCTGAAATATGAGCAATTATCCAAAGAGCTGCAAGAGCGGATTCAATCGGACCGCAAGGCGGGCACTATGCCCATGCAAGGCTTTAAGGAGGAGAGCGTTTTGCGGCGGGATCCTTCAAGGGATCAGGCAAATGTGATCCGCACTGCCTTTATCCGCGATATTGATAAGATCATTCATTGCCCCTATTATAATCGCTATGCGGATAAAACGCAGGTGTTTTCTTTCTATAAAAACGATGATATTACCCGTCGGGGCCTTCATGTGCAGCTTGTTTCCCGCATTGCTCGCACCATTGGCAAGGCGCTGAATTTGAATCTTGATCTTATTGAAGCAATTTCTCTGGGCCATGATATCGGCCATACCCCTTTTGGTCATGCAGGGGAGGAATATCTTGATCGGCTCTTTTTTGCCCATGCAGGCAGGCGTTTTTCTCATAATATTCATTCGTTGAGGGTGCTGGATCAGATTTATCCCTATAATATCAGCCTTCAAACGCTCAATGGAATCGCTGCCCATGATGGAGAGATGGAGATGAGCGAATATCGCCCAAAGCCCCTTTCAGGCTTTGAAGAATTGGATCGGCAGATCGAGGCCTGCTACCAAGATAAGGCTATGGTGAAAAAACTCGCGCCCGCTACCCTTGAAGGCTGCGTTATGCGGATCTCTGATATTATTGCCTATCTTGGCAAGGATCGCCAAGATGCTCAGCGCGCTCATCTTATCGAGAATAGCCAATTCGAAGAGGGGGCTTTGGGGGTTTATAATGCGCAGATCATTAATAACCTTATTGTTAATATTGTGGAGCATAGTTATGCAAAGCCTTATATTAAGATGGATGATGAGCATTTTGAAGCGCTCTCCAAAGCCAAGAGCGATAATTATGCGCTGATCTATAAGAGCGAGCCTGTTCGGCTGGAGCTTGAAGAGAGTGTGCGCCCGATGATGGAGATGCTCTATGAGCAGCTGCGCCGCGATCTTTTGGAAGGGCGGAAGAGTTCGCCGATCTTTTCCCATCATATCAGCTATGTGAATGAAGCCCATTATCGGCGGGCGATTCCCTATGAGCAGACCGATCCGGATCAGATGGTGGTGGATTATATCGCCAGCATGACAGACGATTATTTTCTGGATCTTTTTGCCCATCTTTTCCCCAAAAGCAACTACCGCATTCGTTATCGCGGATATTTTGATTGAGGTATATTCATGAAAGAGGCAAATCGTAAATTATTAATTGAGCAATCGGATAGAAAATTTTCCTATCGTGTGGGTGCGTTGATCTATCGCGAGGGAAAAATTTTGGTGCGTCGGCTTCGGGAAGAGGGGCAATATACCCTGCCCGGTGGCCATCCCGAATGGGGCGAAAATTCCAAGGCCGCCCTTGCCCGAAAGGTGCAGGAGGAAACGGGCGCGGCGGTGAATGTGGGCCGCCTTTGCATAGTTGCGGAGCTTTTCTTTGAATGGGAGAAGCCTTGCCATCAGATTCAATTCTTCTATCTGGCAGAACTGAAAAATAAAGATGCCCTGCCGGCGGGCGCTTTTCCGGTCTATGATTCCTTGGGGCAACCGATGGAAGACCTTGAATTTTGCTGGTTGCTTCCGGAAGAATTGGAAAAATGCAAGTTGATCCCGCGGTGCATTCGCCCTTATCTTAAAAATCTGCCCGATCAAATTATTCATCTGCAAGATACGGAGGGAAAATAATGGAACCAAAAGATTATATTGTTATCAAAATCGAGGGGGAATATGCCACTCTTGAAAATATAAAGGATGGCGGAGATCTCTTTATCGCTATGGCTCTCCTTCCTGAAGGAGTGGACCTTGGCTCAAGGCTTCATTTTGAAAATTTTGAATATACTCTTTTATAAAATAATAAGCCCTGCGGCGCGCCGCAGGGCTTATTATTTAGCCTTCGATCAACCGATTGAGGATTTTATCATGAAGAGTTTCCAAAAACTCTTTGTTGCGGGGATATTGCTTAAAGGTGATGATCATTTCTGCCTGCTCATGGACCCATCTTTTGGTTTCCTCAAGACCGATTTTTTCGGCCAACATCTGCAAAAGGGAGCGATCCTGAATCGCTTGATAAAAGATTACAGTGCGAATCGATTCAATGGCGCCGCCTTTATAGGGATATACCGAGAAGGGATCGCCTGCGGGCCAGGTCATCATCCCATCGGCAGAGGTATAAGGATCTACCTTATAATGGGAGCGTTCGCTGTAATAAAAATTATAGCCCCAATGCAAGAAACCAACCATATCGTAAAGGAAAAGTTGAACCCCTAAAATGCGGGTGCGATAGGAGGGCATCGCCAAAAAGCGGTTGCTTACTTCCTCCCCTTGAGAGCAGCAATAATAGCACCAACGCTCTTTAATATCGGCCTCTAAAAAGGGCTCCAATCCATTGGTTTTGCAAACAGGGATATCAATAAGGCCGTTTTCAAAGAATTCAATATTGGAAAGGGCATCGATCAGTTTAAAGCCTTCGATATAAGGCTTGATAAAGGTTTTGGCGGCCAGATAATTTTCATAATCCCCCTTGCGGGAAGCGCTGGGCTCATCAGAGATATGAAAATAGCATTGGTCGGCGATGCCCATCTCGTTTAGCTTATGGGTGAGTGCAGGCAAGAATTGAGAAAGAAAATTCTTATAAAGATCTCCCATGGCAGCGGTATGCCAACCGAATTCTTTCACCATTTTACCCTCGATCTCAACTAAGATCTTTGGGCAGCAGGCTACTCCCCATTGAGTGAAAAGATGAGAAAGTTCGAAATATTCAATTCCATATTTATGGCAAAGCGCCACCCATCTTTCCAATAGGCTGAAATCAAAGGAATAGGTCGCGCCGCTCTTTTTAACCCCGATCAGCTGCATGGTGGGGCGCTCGCCGCCCACTGCAGTATCCAGCGGAGGGGTAAAAAGCGGGGTAAGCAGCATGGTGATTCCGGTGCGGGCCGCGGTTTTAATATAATTTTCAATCAGCTTCCAATGCTTCTCACTCATCATCTTGGCGCCATGGTAATCGGCAATGGAATCGCAATGGAACCATTGAGTAAAGAGCAGATCGTTTTCTTTAATAGCAAGGTTTTCCACCTGCACTTCTATTTTCAAGGAGCGCTTTTCTTCCTTATCATTGGTAAAGGTGAAGTAAAGGGGATAGATTCCTGCTTCCTGCTCCTTTGGAATATCAATGGTGATGATCAAGGTGGTGGGGGAATAGCAGTTCCAATAGAAAAGCTCTTTGGCTTTTAATGGATAAAGCACATCCGGATAAAGTCCCGGATCTTTAGAAATATAATCCTCGCAGCTGCGCTCCGAATAGGCCGCCAGCCCCACAGGAATATCCCCAACCCTTGCAATATGGCAGGCTTTGCGCAAAGGAGAGCGCAGGGTATAATACCCCCGCAGGCGGGCATATTTTGCTTCCCCTTCCGGGAAGAATCCGATCTGAATTTGGAAGGATACCCGCTCGCCCTTCAATCCGCGCACCTTTTTAATGGGCGCATATCTTTCAAAAGAATCGGTATTGAGCACCTTTTCCATGGCGGAAATAGCCTTAACTTTATACATTTTGATCACCTCGCTTTTCAGTATAGCAGATTTTAGAAATTAAGCAATAAAAAAAGGGCCGATTTTTTTGAAAAATCGGTCCTTTTTTATATGCCGCAGATGCATCATGCGGGGGAAAAGCAGAGCGGCAAAAAGGATTGCGGGTTTCGAATCCCAGGCTGCTTTGGAATCTGCCGCAATCTTTTTTGCAAAGGTCTGCTTTTCCGCTTTGCAAAACGGTGATTATCGGGAGCGCATCTCCCTTATCCTGCTTGGCCGAGCTGCCCGTCCACCGTTTTTCTCGGCGAGCAGCCGGCGATCCATCTTCGCAAAGAGCGGGCAGCCTGCCGCTTTCTTCGCGCTATCAGCTCCCTTATTGAAGGGAACGCTATTATTATTCGATTCTTTTTAGGGATTATTCAAAAAAATTGCAGTATCTTTTTTGATACTGCAATTTTAAATTCAATCCTCTAAAGGCGGCAGATCCAATGCGGAAAAATCAGGGGTGATGGGCGCGGGCGGCGTGCGCCGCAAAGGCGTATAGCGAAATTTTTTGCAGCAATTATCCGCCTTCTTTAAGCCTTTTTTTGCGCAGATAATATCATCTGTGCCGATGATCGCTTTGCCATGCTCGCAATAGGCGCAAATTTTTTCGATCTCTTTTGAAAAAATCATTTTCCCAATCCTTTTGTTTGTTTTTTCTTATTATACCCCTTTTTTCTCGGTTTGTCAAAGTTTTATGAAAAATAGCGCAAAATAGGGTAAAGAGAAGAAGGAACGGTAGGATTTTAATGGCGTTTGGCAGCGTCATTAAAAAGGGAAGCAATAGCCCATAAGCAACCTTTCCCCAAAGCATCGGCAGGATCGAAAGCCCTTCTTTGGCAAGATAGGAGCCATTTTGCAATAAAACCGATAGCCCTGAAAATCCGGCCGCCGCTGCCGCTAATAAAATCCCGCCTTTTGCAGGTAATTGCATGATCCCGCCGCAAAGTTCTAAAAACGGATAAAAATAATCAAAAAACGCAAATCCATTTAATAACGAAGCCACCACTGCAAAGATGGTTACATATCCGGTCAGTTGCACTCCGCCCGCCGCCCCCGCCGCGATGCTTTCGGTGATTACCAGCATAAGGCGTTGCTCCTTGGGAACCAATGGGCGATTTTGGCGAAAAACGCCTAAAAGAAGGCTGCAATTCAAGGAGATCAGCAGTTGCCCCAAAAAGAGGCAGAGCCCCGCTTCTCGGCTCTTTAAAATTCCTTCTCCGATATAGGTGATCAGAAAGGCGGGGGAGGCATTGGAGCAGCAAACAGAAAGGCGCAGGGTTTCTTCTTTGGTGAAAAGCCCCCGATGATATCCTTGGGTTAAGGTGCGAATTCCAAGGGGAAATCCGCATAGCAAGGATGCAAGCCAAACTGTGATGCTCGGCGGCAAGGGAATTTGATCTGCCAGCGCGCCGATCATGGAGCAAAGAACCATAGAGGGGAAGAGGGCAGGGAGCAGAGCGCGATAAGAAAGCAAGAGCCCCTGCCGCACGCCTTCCCCCGCTTGGGCGCTGAAAAGGGTGAGGCATAAAAGCAGCAATAAAAGCAAAGCTGTAAAAAACATTTTTCCTTGATTTTTCATATTAAAGACTATGAACCGCGCATAAAAATAATACGAAAAGAGGGGAGAACTATGAGAAAAAATAATAAAAGGAAAAAGCGCTTCTCTGCGCCCACTCGCTATTTTGATCTGCCAGAATTTGCCTGCGGACCGGAGGAGGCCATCGAGATTTTAGGGCGAAATACCATCATGATCGAGGGCGCCAAAGGAATTCATACCTATGAGCAGGAAGTGGTGCGGGTGCATATGAAGGGCTATCTGTTGGCCCTTTTCGGAAGCGGATTTGATCTTTCTTGCTTTGAAGATGGATGCCTGAGGATTACAGGGCAAATAAAAGGAATCGGATGGGAGGAATAAAATGCGCGATTATTCTGGATTTTTCACCGGCAGAGTGGATTTATCCGCAAGGGGGAGCGGCCTTGAGCAATTTATCAACCTGCTCCATCGCCAAGGGCTTCGCCCCCGCAATCTTTCCCGCAGCGAAACAGGAGAGTTACTTTTTACACTCCCTAAAAAAGCCTTTCCCCGCCTTCGCGCCCCCGCTTTTAAAACAGGCACCCGTGTTCGCATCCTGAAAAAGCGAGGGCTCTTTATGGTTCTGCGCCCCTATCGGCGGCGCATCGGGCTTTTGGCAGGGGTATTGCTTTTTATCGGGTTTATGCTCTGGTGCTCCGGCTATATTTGGCGGGTGGAGATCAAAGGCTGCGAAAAAAGCTCGCAAACGCAGCTTTTGGAAGAACTTAAGCCGCTGGGCTTTTGGCTTGGTTGCCGCCGCAATATCGATGTTGGGGCCATTGAAAACCGCTATTTGATCGGCAATGAGCGGCTTTCTTGGCTTTCTATTAATATTAAGGGAACAACCGCTTATATAGAAGTAAAGGAAAAAGACTTAACACCCGAAATCATCAAAGAGGATACACCCACCCATATTTTTGCCGCGCGAGATGGCGTAATAACAGCGATTACCGATTTTTCAGGGGAGCGAATGGTCGAAGTGGGCGATGCGGTCAAGGCGGGGGATCTTTTGATCAGCGGGGAGCGCACCGATTATTATGGAGTTGTGCGCAGGGTGCGCTCGGTGGGCAAGATTACCGCCCGCACCTTTCATACCGCGCGCATTAAAGTGCCCTATCAAGAGGAAATCCGCCAAAATACCGGCCGAAAAAAGAAATTCCTTGTAATTTTTTTAGGGAAAGTAAAGATTCCTCTTTATTTTAATAAAAAAATATCATATAATGATTATGATATTGTCTCTAAAGAGCAGTCCCTTCATTTTGGCGCTTTCGCTCTTCCGATCCGCTGGCAGGCAACCACCTATCGCGAGGTGGAGCAGGCTTTGATGGAGCGAGGAGAGAAAGAGGCAAAAGAAGCCGCCCTTTATCGGTTGGCGGTATTCGAGCGGGATCGGCTATCGGCAGTTAAAATTCTTGAGCGCAAGGAGCAGTTTCTTGAAGAAGAGGGGGCTCTTGTGCTGGAAGCGATTTATACCTGCGAAGAGATGATAGGATATGAAAAAAAGATTGAGGATTGAAAATGCAGAAAGTCTTTAAAGAATTGGAAGCCAATCTGATCCCTGCGGTGTTTGGGCCCTTTGATGAAAATGCCGGTATTATTGAAGCGGAGCTGGATCTGAAATTGATCAGCCGCGATGATTATCTGGCGGTCAGCGGGGAAGAAGCGCAGGTAGAGATGGGGCTTATGGTGCTCAAAAACCTTTTTGCTCTTGCGGCAAAGGGGGAGATGATCGATGTGCAGAAGGTGCGCTATCTGATCAATCTGACCAAAGAGGATGCAGGCTGCAATGTAGCTGAAGCATTGGATGAATGCATTTGTATTACAACGCGAGGAAAGCCCATCAAGCCCAAGACCATTGCGCAAAAGAACTATGTGGAGGCTATAAGCAAAAATGTGGTAACCTTCGGGGTGGGCCCTGCGGGAACCGGTAAAACCTATCTTGCAGTGGCGCTGGCGGTCTCTGCTCTTAAGAGTAAGCAGGTGGGGCGCATTGTGCTCACCCGTCCGGCAGTGGAAGCGGGGGAAAAGCTCGGCTTTTTGCCGGGGGATCTGCAAAATAAGGTGGATCCCTATCTCCGCCCCCTTTATGATGCTTTGTTTGAAATGCTCGGCGCCGAAACAGTTGCCCATTATATGGAGAAAAATATCATCGAGATCGCGCCCCTTGCCTATATGCGCGGCCGCACCTTGGATAATAGCTTTATCATCTTGGATGAGGCGCAGAATACCAGTATTGAGCAGATGAAAATGTTTCTCACCCGCTTTGGCTTTAATTCCAAAATTGTAGTTACAGGGGATCCCACTCAAATTGATTTAGACGGTAAGCCCTCCGGCTTGATGCATGCCCTTAAGATCCTTAAAGAAATTGAGCAGATCGCCATTCATCGGTTTGAAAAGAAGGATATTGTGCGCCATGCGCTGGTGCAAAAAATTGTGGATGCCTATGAAAGGAAAAGCAATGAAAGTAATCGTAAATAAAGTGGATGCTGCCTATGATGCCTGGATCGAGAATGCCTTGGAGGCCGCCCTTGCTTTTGAAGGGGTGGAAAAGGATTGCGAGGTTGAAGTGATCCTCTGCTCCCTTGATGAGATCCATGAACTTAATCTGGAGCAAAGAGGGGTGGATCGCCCAACAGATGTGCTCTCCTTTCCTATGGAGGAATCCTTGGAAGAGGCCGAGTCCGATCCTGCCACCGGCGCAATCTTTTTGGGCAGCATGGCCCTTTGCGTCGATAAAGCCAAGGCGCAGGCCGAGGAATATGGCCATTCCTTGAAAAGAGAGGTTTCTTTCCTTGTTGTGCATAGTCTGCTTCACCTTCTCGGCTATGATCATGAGCTGGGCGAGGCAGAGGAAAAAGAGATGTTTGCGCGGCAGGAAGAGATTTTGGAAAGGATGGGGATTTTAAGATGATCCGTTTGATCAAAAGCTTTCTTTATGCCTTTAAGGGAATCTTTTTTCAGCTTCAGTATGAGCGCAATTTCCGTATCCATTGCTTTGCCGCAATGGCGGTGATCTTTTTGGGGGCGCGGTTTTATTCCTTCAGTTCTTTGGAATGGGGCCTTTTGATTTTAGAGATCTCCTTGGTTTTCACCGCCGAAAGCATCAATACCGCTCTGGAGCAGCTTGCCAATGCAGTAACCATTGAGCGGAATGAAAAGATCTGCCATGCCAAAGATGCTTCCGCCGGCGCGGTGCTTTGCCTTGCTATCGGGGCAGTGGTGTTGGCTTATCATCTTTTTTGGGATATCGCTGTTTTTAAAGAGATCTTTGCTTGGCTTAAGAGCCCCTTGAATCTTTTTGCGGCTCTTCTTTATTTTGCTCTGGCTTGCACCTTTATCTTCTGCAGAAAAACATATAAAAAGGATTAATAAAAATGACCAAAACTGTATTTGCTACCCTGATGGGGCGGCCTAATGTGGGGAAATCCACCCTTTTAAATCAGATCATCGGCGAAAAGGTTTCGATTGTTTCGCCCAAGCCCCAAACCACCCGTACGCGAATAACAGGGATCCTCACCAAAGAGGAGCTTCAATATGTATTTATGGATATGCCCGGTTTTATTACCGGTAAAAACGGCCTCGATCAGCGCATGGAGCAAACGGTTGATACCATGGTGGGCGATGCCGAGATCGCTCTTTTTGTGGCGGAGCCGAAAAAACCGGTGGAGCGGGAGCAGGCTATGCTGGAGCGGCTGAAAAAAAGCAGAATTCCTGTGATTTTGGTGCTGAATAAGATCGATACCGTTCCCAAAGAAAATCTTCTTGCGGTGATGGCCGCATGGAGCCAATGCTTTGCTTTTGATGCCATTATTCCCTTGAGCGCCAAGCGCGGCGATGGGGTTGAAATTTTGCTCGATGAGCTTCAAAAATATGCAGTTGATTCGCCCTTTTTTTATGAAGAGGATCAGCTCACCGATCAAACAGAGGCCACCTTCTCCTGCGAGGTGGTAAGAGAAAAGATGCTTTATCTTCTTGGGGATGAGATTCCCCATGGAGTGGCCCTTGCGGTGGATTCCTTTGAGGAAGAAGAAAATCTCATCTCCATTCATTTGGTGATTTATTGCAAGAAGGATTCCCATAAGGGGATCATTATCGGCAAAAAAGGGGCCAAATTGAAAGAGATCAGCACCAAAGCCCGCGAAGAATTGGAGCAGCATTTTGGCAAGAAGGTCTTTTTGCAATGCTTCATTAAGGTGAAACGCGATTGGGAAAATAATAGCGCATTGCTGGATTCCCTCGGTTATAGCGTGGAATAATTTTCTATCACTTTTTCCCTCTGCTTTACACATAATAAAGTAGAGGTGAGAAAAATGGATCAAAAAGAAGCGTGGCAATGCTTTGAGAAAACAGGAAGCATTGAAGCATATTTGCTCTACCGCGCAGTAGAGCAGAAGGAGAATGAAAAAGGGTATGACATGCAAAGTCAAGGGCATCCTTCTTCGGATCAGCAGCACCGCCGGTGATGAGCGGGCGCTTTCGATCCTAACCGAGAGGCAGGGGTGTATCACTGTATATGCCCAGCCGGCTCGAAAGAAAATTCAATACGACCAGTTCTATTATGGGGAATGGGTGCTCTATCAAACCGGCCGCGGCAATTATCGGCTGAACGGTTTTTCTCCCGAAGAGCTTTTTCATCCCTTGCGGGAGCAGATCGACCGCACCTTTTTGGCAGGGTATTTTGCCCAAATGGTGCTCTATTTCGGGCGCACCGCCGAGGAAGAGACCAAAGAGCTGCTCCCCCTCCTTTTGAGCGGGCTTTATCTTCTGGGCCGCGGGAAGGAGCCCCTTTTAGTCAAGAGCGTATTCGAGCTGAAAACCATGCAGCTGATGGGCTATTGCCCCGCCCTTGATTCCTGCGGCCATGAGGCTACATATTTTAGCTTGGAGGATGGCAATCTCCTTTGCTCCTCCTGCGCCGATTCCGGCAAAAGTGTGCCCATCACCGCAACCACCCTTGCGGCCCTGACCCATATTTTAAATAAACCCGCCTCTAAAGCCTATGGTTTTGCGGTTCCCAAAGAGGAGCTGCGCCGCCTTGCTGTTTTGGCAGAGCGATTTTCGGAATACCATTTGGAGCTTCGCTCCTCGGCGCTTTCGATGTGGAAGGATGTATATGATGAGCAATAAAAATTTATTTTACTATAAAAAATCCCTCGGCGCCTTGGAATATTTCAAGGTGATGGAGGCTGCCGCCTCCCGATGCGTAACCGAAGAGGGGCAAGAGGTTTTAAAAAACCTGCTCCCCCTTTATAGCGCTCCCTGCGCCGCCACCATGCTGGAGCAGGTGCGGGCGGCGATGGCTCTTTTGGAGCGCAACCCGCGCTTTCCTATTCGCGGCCTGAAGGATACCCTTCCTCTTTCGGTCAGTAAAGCCGAAAAGGGGATCACCTTAAGCGGCAAGGAGCTTCTTGCCATGGGCAGCCTCTTAAAGAGCGGCAGGGATCTTTTAACCTATTATGAGAATAAGAATTTCGATACCGCCGCGCTGGATCTCTTCTTTGGTCAGCTTTATGCCGATCGGGTTCTGGAGGAGCGCATCGATCGCACCTTTATTACCGAAGATCTGATCGCCGATGATGCCTCTCCCGAGCTTGCCTCCATTCGCCGCAAGATCGCGGCCACCGCCGGCGGAATTAAAAGCCGCCTTGAGCAATTTATCCGCACCCCTGAGGTGGCAAAGGCGCTGCAGGAGCCGATTGTAACCCTCCGCTATGATCGCTATGTGGTGCCTGTTCGCGCCGATAACCGCGGCGAGGTGCAGGGCCTTCTGCATGATACCTCCAATAGCGGCGGTACCCTCTTTATCGAGCCCTTCTTTGTGGTGGAGGGGAATAATAAGATCCGCAAATTGGAAGCGGAAGAAAAGGCCGAGATCGCGCGGATCTTCGAGGAACTCACCGCCAAGATCACCGAGATCGCCTATCCCTTGCTCACTTCCTATCGCGCTATGGTCGCCTTGGATATCATCTTTGCCAAGGCGAAATACGGTGCCGATGAAAATGGCTGTATCCCCGCTCTGCAAAAGGATAAAAAGATTAAAATCCAAGGAGCGCGCCATCCTTTGATCTCGAAGGAAACGATGGTGCCGCTGAATATCGAAATGGGGGATGGGGTGGATACCGTTGTCATCACCGGCCCCAATACCGGCGGTAAAACAGTCTTTTTAAAAACCCTCGGCCTTCATTCCCTGATGGCCAAAGCCGGCCTGCCGGTCCCCGCGCTGGAAGCGGAGCTTTATATCTTTGATCGGGTTTATGCCGATATCGGCGATGAGCAATCTATTGAGCAATCCCTGTCCACCTTTTCTTCCCATCTGAAGAATATTCGTAATATTATGCTCCATAGCGATAATGAAAGCTTGGTGCTCTTCGATGAGCTTGGCAACGGCACCGATCCGGTGGAAGGAGCGGCCCTTGCGGTTGCTATTATCGAAAAGCTTCGGGCGCAGGGCTCCTTTGTTGCCGCAACAACCCACTATAGCGAGCTTAAAACCTATGCTCTTTCCCATGAAGGGGTGGAAAACGCTTCCTTTGCCTTCGATCTGGAAACCTTGAGCCCCACCTATCGGTTGCAGATGGGGATCCCCGGTAAGTCCTATGCTTTTGAGATCTCCCGCCATCTTGGAGTTCCCGATGAAGTGATCATCGATGCAAGAGCAAGGCTCACCGGTGAAGAGAAAAAGCTGGAGCAGGTGATCGACCGCCTCCAGCAAGAAAAAAATCGATATGAAAAGCGCCTTCATGAGCTGATGGAGGAGCGAAGGATGCTGGCAGGGGAGCGCAAGGAACTTGCCGAGGAGCGCAAAAAGCTTCTTGCAGGCGCCGACCGCGAAGTGGCCGATGCCCAAAGAAAGGCCCGCTCCTTGGTGGAAAGTGCCCGCCGCCAAGCCGATGATTTCTTAAAGCAACTGAAAGAAAAGCAAGATAAGCTCGATAAAGCCACCGCCCAAGCCCTGAAAAGCGGCATTAAGAGCGGCTCCGCAAGGCTTTTCAATGGCCTTGGCGCCGAGCCTGATTCCGCCCGCAAAGGGGAGCAGCTCCAAGGGGAGCTGAAGCCCGGTATGGAAGTCTTTGTGGCCAAGATGAACCGTAATGGAATTATCTTGGCTCTGGCAGGGGAGCAGGTGCAGGTCAATTGCGGCGGAATCCGCCTCAAAATTAGTAAAACCGAGCTTTTTAAGGCAAAGGAAGAGCCTAAAAAAGAAAAAACCTCGGCGGTGCGCCTCAATCGTAATGATTCCCGCACTAAAGCCTCCACCGAGCTGGATATTCGGGGCGAAACCATCTTCGATTCCGAAGAGAAGATTGATCGCTTCCTCGATAATGCCCTGCTGGACCACCTTCATTCCGTTACCATTATCCATGGTAAGGGCACCGGTGCCCTGCGGGCAGGCGTTCATACCTATCTGAGAGGCCATCCTCTCGTAAAATCCTTCCGCCTCGGCGCCTATGGCGAAGGCGATAGCGGTATTACGGTTGTGGAACTCAAAGATTGAGCTTTGGCAAAATACTTCATTAAATAATAAAACCCATCAAGGAGATCTGCCTGTTCCTTGATGGGTTTTATTGTTCATCTTCCTCGTAAACCAAAATATCCTCCACCCTGCACTTTAAAATCTTGCAAAGATCATTTAAGGTAACGGTGCTGATGGGGCGATCGTGCCGCAATCGATCCAATAAACTGCGGCTGATGTTGTATTCCTTAATCAAACGGTAGGAGGTAAAGCCTTTTTTCTTCATGGTTTCATAAAACGGTGCATATGAGATCATTCTTTTCCCTCCTCTTCTCTTATATCATAACCTCTACTCTTTTTATTGACAATTGTCTATAAAACGAGTATAATATGATCTATAAAAGGAGTATATATTTAAATACGAATAGGAGAATTAAAATAATGAAAAAACGCCTGCTCTCTTTTGCGCTCACCTTTGTCTTGCTGGTCTCTATGCTGCCCTTTGCAGCCTTCCCCGCCGCTGCTGAAACCTATGGAGATCTGACTTATACCGTTAGCAACGAGAATATGATATTTAGAACAGGAGATAGCTGTGCTACACTTATCAAATATTTAGGTTCTGATTCCGCAGTTGTCATTCCGGAAGATTATTGTGGTTTTCCGATCTTCTACATTGACAATTCCGCCTTTGCTGGAAACACCACTATGACATCTGTTACGATTCCTGATTGCGTTACAACCATAAGAGATTCTGCCTTCGATGGTTGCATTAATTTAAAAGCAGTCTACTATGGAGGCTCTTCGCAATCGAATATTTCAATAGCCGATAATAATTCTCTGCTTACTTCGGCAACTTGGTATTGCAAATGCGGAATGGTTGAAGGGGACTGGGGGTATTTTTTGAAAGGTTCCAACGTAGCAGTTAGCGCATATTTTGGCTCTGATTCCGCAGTTACCATTCCCTCCAACCTTGGCGGCTATTCTGTTACCTATATTAATTCTTCTGCATTCGAGGGTTGCGCCGGCCTAACCTCTGTTTCCATTCCCGATAGCGTTACCTCCATTGGAGACTATGCCTTCTATAATTGCACCAACCTGACCTCCGTTACCATTCCCGATAGCGTTACCTCCATTGGAGACTATGCCTTTGAAGATTGCACCGGCCTGACCTCGATCACCATTCCCGATAGCGTTATCTCCATCGGAAGGGATGCCTTCTCTGGTTGCACAGGTCTGACCTCCGTTACCATTTGCGATGGCGTTACCTCCATCGGAAGGGATGCCTTCTCTGGCTGCACAGGTCTGACCTCCGTTACCATCCCTGATAGCGTTACCTCTATCAAAAGCGGCGCCTTCTCTCGCTGCACTGGCCTGCCCTTTGTTACCATTGGCAACGGCGTTACCTCTATCGGAGATCATGCCTTCTATGGTTGCAGCGGTCTGACCTCAGTTATCATTCCCGATAGCGTAACCTCCATCGGATTTTCTGCCTTCTATAATTGCAGCAAATTAAAAAAAGTGTGTTATGAAGGGACTTTAAGTGATAGATCGAACATTTCGATTGGAAGCAGTAATTCTTCTCTTACAAATACAAAATGGTATTACCTTTCATTAAAGTCAGAAGGGGGCTTGGTATTTTCGATAGAAGAATCTGCAGCCGCAGTGATCGGATATTTTGGCACTGATTCTTCAGTTACCATTCCTTCCACCTTTGGTGGTTTTCCTGTTACCTCCATCGGATATTCTGCCTTTTATGGTTGCGCCGGCCTGACCTCAATTACTATTCCTGATAGTGTTATATCCATTGGAAACTATGCCTTCGATGGGTGCACCGGTTTGACCTCCGTTACCATTCCTGATAGCGTAACCTTCATTGGAAGCTATGCCTTCGCTTATTGCACCAAACTGATCTCTGTTACCGTTGGCGCTGGAGTTACCTCCATCGGAGACTGTGCCTTCTGTGAATGCACCGGCCTGACCTCAATCACTATTCCCGATAGCGTTACCTC
>JAZPYP010000057.1:0-8618 GCA_045544255.1 Eubacteriales bacterium
TTTGGGGTTCGGAAAAATTGTTTGAAACCTTCGTAAGGCGAGCCGCGGCCATAGGTCGCGGGATACCCGACGGGGTATGTGATACGCCGAGTGGCTCGGTTTTAAGGTAGCAAAGGGCATTCAAATGGGAGAAAATATCGAGAATTCGATATTTTCTAACATTATTCCTGGTTTTCTACAGTTTCTTTGTAAAAAGGCCTTGTAATTTCCTGCCCTTTGCGGTTCGGACTATTTTTACAGCCCCTTTTTAATTTAGAATAGCAATGCTGATATTAAGATAGGTGGCGAAAAGCAACCATAAAAGATAGGGGATTAAAAGATAGCCGCTTAAAGGGCGAATATCCAAAAAGGCCAAAAAGGTCAACACAACCAAAAGCAAAAGGGCTAAAATAACAACGACAGATGGCCAAAGAAGCCCAAAACGGAAGAAAACAATGCTCCAAGAAAAATTTAAAAGGAGCTGCAGCCCATAAAGGGTAAGGGCCCGCTTTTTATCGGCATCGGCGCCCATAGAAGTTGGGATCAGGGCTGCCGCCGCGCCCATCAGCGCATAAAGAATCCCCCATGCCACCGGAAAAAGCCAACCGGGCGGCGCAAAGGCAGGCTGGTTCAAGGTTTGGTAGAAGGCGCGGGTATCCCCTGCAAGAAGAGAAGAGAGCAGACCAACCCCTTCGGCAATTAAAATGCTGATGATAATTAATTTTTTGGAATCCTTATTCATCATGGATCACCTCTTTACCTATTATATGGAAAGAAGCCCTTGCATATTCTTTTTAGTTAAATTAAAAGAGCCTTGAAAAACGTTTGTTTTCAAAGCTCTTTTATGGTTTATTTAAGCCTGTTATATTCCCACCAATCGATTTTGCGAATCACTTCTGCGGCCTTCTCATCGGGAACCTTATCGGAATAAACCCCTTTGGAGGAGAGGAAGATTTTTTCGCTTTCTCTGAAGGCGGGCAGAGTGCGGCGGGCAAGATTAAGAAAATCAAAATAGGGATCAAGGCCTGAATAGCCTGCCAGCTCCAAGGTCATGGCGCCAAGATAATGGGCATTGATATAGGGCTCTTCCTGAAGCTCCAGTGAATCCTTGGCGGCGGCAAAATCATTGGCCTCGCAATAGGCTTCATTGGCATAGATCATAAAGGGAGTGGTATAGGCGGCAAGGGCGGATTGGGGGGTGCTGCTATCGCCGATATCAAGGCCAAGCTCCCGATAGGCCAGATAATCTGCGCCTAAATTGGGAAGATGATCGCCAAAGAAAACCAAAAGGGTGGGCTCCTTGGTGGAATCTAAATATTCCGCCAGATCATAAAGCATCTGGGAAGTATCCTTCACTCCGCGCAGGTAAACAGAAAGAAATTCCATCGCTTGCGCCGAAAGCTCTTTTTTAACCGGCACCGGCGGGGTAGGAGTGGGGTATTTGGAATAGTTATAAGCCTGATGATTTTGAATGGTAACTCCATAGATGAATTGGGGCGAAGAGCCTGCTTCAAATTCTTCTTTTAATTGCCGCAGGAAGGCATCATCGCGAATCATGCCGCTTACCGCTTCGGTAGCAAAATTGAAGGCTTCTTCAAAGGTTTGCTGCTCGATGCCGAAATATTGATAAACATTGCTGCGGTTATAGAACCAGCTTTGCCCCGGATGCAAAAAGCGGTTTTCGTAGCCAAGCTCTTTTAGGTTGGAAGCAATGGTGGGCACTGTTTTATGCACCGCGCGGAAGGCGGAGCTTGTACCCTCGCCGATCATAATGGTGGGCATACCGGTCAGAACATCGAATTCGGTGTTGGCGGTGCCTGCCGCAATATTGGCCACATTGATATGCCCTGTCAGGGCGCGATCGCTTTGGGCCAAAAGATTATAAAGATAGGCGGGGTTTTCTTCCCTTGAGCTCCAATCAAAAACCTCATTATTGGAAAGATCGGAAAAGGCCTCGCCCATAACCATAATGATATTGGGCTTGGTGGCGGGAAGGGTTTCTTCCCTCTCATATTCCTGCTCCCATTTTTTGATCTCGCCCTTGGAATAGCCATCCGGCTTATCAATGGGATAGAGGTTGACATTATGCAAAAAGCAATAATTAAAGCCCAAAGTATTAAAAACAGAGGGGATATAATAAGGGTTGGGCACAGAAAAACTATTATAGATCGGCTTGCTTGGATAAACAAAGATCATCAGCGCCGCAAAGATGCCCACCATTCCCACTCCGCCGCCGATGCGAAGCGCGCGGCGGGGATTGGGATTTTTAAGGAAGAAGCCCAGTCCAAAAAGAATGCCGCAATAAAGAATGATTCCCGCCAATAAAAGAAGATGAAGATTTAAAGAATAGGAGGCCGCGGAATTAAAAGCCTCTTTGATCAGCCCCAGATCCGCAGGCACAAAAGCATCATCCCGCCCCTCGATCTTTAAGAGATTCACATAAGAGAGAATCAACCAAATAAAAGAGGGGATAGAGGCGCCCCAAAAGATATTTCCGCTGATAAAATAGCCCAAAAGAACCGTGAGCAAGACCGGTGCAAAGTTGAGCGCGATGGTAGCGGGGCGGCTGATAAAGCCGCGCAGCGTATAAAAGAATCCGCCGGGCTGCAGATAAACAGAGATGCATTCAGTGAGCCCTGCGATCATGATGAGCAATAGAATGGTTGCCCACCAAGGAAGTTTGAATTTAAATTTCATGGAAATCATCCTTTTATTTTTAATATTTATATTATATATGGTTTTTGAAAGATATTCAAGAAAATTCTTATTTCTTATAGTGAGGGAAGGATATTGCAAAAGGAGGGAAGGTAGGGTATAATAGAAATGTAAAATTCTTCGATGAAAAGCGAGGGGCAAGCAAAATGGATTATGAAAAGGCTTTGGAGCAGGCGCAAAAGACGATTGCGAAATCTAAAGAAGTGTTTTTAAAGAATGGCGAGCAGGAAGAGGATTTTTATGGCTTTTATCGCATTGTTGAAAATGGCGAGGATGATTTTTCTTATACTGTTACCTTCGGGAGCTTAAGAACCTATCGGGCGATGTCGGCAGAGGAGCTGGAAGAGCGGCTGGAGGAGCTTTGGGATGAGCTGGAGGATCTCACTGATGAGATCGAAGAGCTGGAAGAGGATCCTTCTTCCGCCGATGAGCTGGAGGATCTCTTGGAGCAGAAAGAGGATGTGAAACTCGAAATTTCCTTGACCGAGCAGGTGCTCGACGAAAAAAGATAAAAGGGGCTGTAAAAATAGTCCGAACCGCAAAGGGCAGGAAATTACAAGGCCTTTTATAAAGAAACTGCATTTTTCAATCAGGGGACGGTTCTATGATTGATTAAAAAGCAGATGGGCAGAGAGCCCATTTCAATCAGGGGACGGTTCTATGATTGATTAAAAAGCAGATGGGCAGAGAGCCCATCTGCTTTTTTGGTTATTTCTTATCAAAGGCAGGATTGAAGCGGTAATAGTTCCGGCTGTCAAGATGCCTGCGCACCTGCCCAAGGGCTTCTCCGAACCGCTGGAAATGGTTGATTTCCCGCTGGCGGAGGAACTTGATGGGATCGCGCACATCCGGATCCTTGATCAGCCTTAAGAGGTTATCATAGGTGGTTCTTGCCTTTTGCTCGGCGCCCATATCTTCAAAAAGATCGGTGATGGGATCGCCTTTGGATTGGAAGGTGGTGGCGCTCCAAGGAACGCCTCCTGCCGATTGGGGCCAGATTCCGGCGGTATGGTCGATATAATAATCGGCAAAGCCTTGGGCTTCGATCTCATCGGCGGAAAGCCCCTTTATAAGCTGACGCACAATGGTGGAAACGATCTCCATATGCGCAAGTTCCTCTGTGCCCACATCGGTGAGCAAAGCGGCAACCTCCGGATAGGGCATCGAATAGCGCTGGGAAAGATAGCGCTGGGAAGCGCCCAGTTCCCCATCGGGGCCTCCGAACTGGCTCATGATCACTTTCGCAAGGCGAGCGTCCGGCTTTTTAATATCAACAGGGTATTGCAATCGTTTTTCATATTTCCACATGGCTTATTTTCCTCCTTCCCATGGCCAAGCCTCTTCGCCCCAACCCCAGCGATCGCCGATGGCGGCATTTTCAACGCTGATGGGGCCGAATTTTTCTTCATAGCGGGCGCGGGCCTCTTGATAAAGCCGAATTTTCTTTTTATAATAGTCCAGCGCCTCGCGGCTTTGAGGATGGGTATCTAAAAAGAGGCGGGCATCATCGGCGGCAAATCCATTGGTATAAACCGCCTGCATCATTCTTTCGCGCTCATTCATTCTTTTAGCCCTCCCTTGCCCATAAAGGGATAATCAAGATCCCGAAAGATTGTGCCTCGCTTGAAGGCCTCTTCGGGCTCATATAGATCTTTCCAAGGCTGCTCCGGCACATAAGCCATTCCCAAAACCATTTCCGGCATGGGATAGGGGCGGGGGACCGGTTCGCGCCGCTCTTCTGCGCAATGGCGCAGGGGCGGGGAAAGCAGATCTCTTAAATCGAAATCATCCATTTTATAAAATGCTCCTTTCATTGCGGTGCGCAAAGGGCGCACCTTACTTTATCTTACGAAAGGGATTTTAAAAGGTGCAAAATTCATGGTTTACAATCGGGTTCAAGTGTGCTACAATATATAATAATATTTCACGATTTGGAGGAATGAATAGATATGGCAGCAAAAAATGAAAAACTGCCCTTTTCCATGTATAAAGGGTATCCGCTGGTAAGAAGCGGAAATGATATTTACTATGGCGATCCGCGGGATCCTTATGTGATCTTTATTCATATCGAGAAAACCGATGGAAGCGCCGATGAGATCCCCACTCAGGTTTCTGTGGAGCTGCTTACCACCGATGAAAGCGTTTCCATCTTTGAGCGGAGCAAAAAGAAGAGCGAAAAGAAGAGCCTTTATGATGCGCTGGATATCGGCCGCATCTGGCTGGAGAGAGCATTGGCAAAGGGGTAAGGCTCGATGATCAAGGGGATTATGAAGATTTTAGAGATGGCAGGAAGCTTTCTGCCGAAATGGATTATTATTACCACTCTTATCTGGGCGGTTGCTTTCCTTGTTTGCTATATTATGGGCGGGATCGCCCTTTGGCGGATGGGAAGCCGAGGCGGCTATAAAAAGAGAGGCCTTGGCTGGGTGCCGGGGGTGCAGATCTATTGCGAGGCGGCCTTCTCTGCAAAGCCGCATACTGCAAGAAGGATTCAAATTTGCCTATGGTGGTTTTTGGTGGCAGTGGCTGCTGCCGCTACCGCAGGAGTCTGGTATGCCGCAGGAGTGCTCGGTGCGGAAGGGATTCCGATGGGATTTTTGAAGATTGCCATGATCGCATTGGTGGTTATTGCCCTGATCCTTTGCTTTTTGATTCGCGCCGATGAGCTGACCTGCCTGAGAAAGGTTTTTCAAAACGACCTTCTTTGGTGGCTCTCTATTGCGGGCTCCGTTATTTGCCTGCCGCTGCAGCGCATCTTCCTTTTTTCTCTTTCCCAAGAAGAGGAAGAATAAATAAAAAAAATAAAAGGATGAAAAATCGAAAGATTTTTCAGCCTTTTTTTAGTTTATAATTAGCGATATTTTTTCAGCCAAGTGGTGGGGGAGAGGGCGATGATGAGGGGGAAGATCTCCAGCCTTCCCAAAAGCATCGCAAGGGAAAGCACCCATTTGGAAAGGGGCGAATAGGCCGCATAGCTTTCCATCGGCCCCACTGCCGCTAAACCGGGGCCCACATTATTAAAGCAGGCAGCAGCGGCGGAAAAATTGGTTTCCAACCCGAAGGGCTCAAAGGAGAGGAGCAGGATGATCGAGGCGAAGCAAAGAATATAGACAGCAAAATAACCGCTCAAATTATTCATTACCGCATCTTCCATGGTGCGCCCTTCAAATCGAACCTTGCTCATCGAGCGGGGATGGAGCGCGCGCATGAATTCGCGCTTTACCATTTTTAAAAGGAGCACCAAGCGGGAAACCTTCAGTCCGCCGGCAGTGGAGCCGGCGCAACCGCCGATAAACATCAGAAGAAGAAGGATCGCCTTGGAAAGATTCGGCCAAAGATTAAAATCAGCAGTGCTATAGCCTGTTGTTGTAATAATCGAGGCCACTTGGAAGGCGGAAAGCCGAAGGGCTTCTCCAAATCCTTTGCAAAGGGAGAGGATATTAAGGGTGATTACAGCGGTGGCAACAGCAACAATCCCTGCATAAAACCGAAGCTCGGTGCTTTTGAATACCGCTTTGATCTTTTTAATCAGAATCAGATAATAAAGGTTGAAATTCACACCGAAGAGCAGCATAAAGATGCAGATCACCCATTGGCAATAGGGGCTATAGCCGCCGATGCTATTAGCTTTGGTACCAAACCCGCCGGTGCCTGCGGTGCCCAAAGAATGAACTACGCTATCGAATAGGTTCATGCCGCCGGCCAAAAGGAAAATAACTTCCAGCAAGGTCAGGGCAAGATAGATCAGATAAAGGATCTTTGCCGTATCTCTTGCCCGCGGCACCAATTTTCCGATGATAGGGCCGGGCATTTCCGCCCGAAACATATGCATGGAGCCTGCGGAGGCGCTTGGGATAATGGCGATCACAAAGACGAGCACCCCCATGCCGCCCACCCAATGGGTGAAGCTGCGCCAGAAGAGCAGCCCATGGCTCATGGATTCCACATCGGTCAGGATTGTGGCTCCGGTAGTGGTGAACCCACTCACTGTTTCAAAAAAGGCATCGGTATAGTTTTGGATCTCTCCGCTGAGATAAAAGGGGAGCGCCCCCAAAAGGGAGAGCAGGAGCCAAGCAAAGGCAACGGTAATAAAGCCTTCCCCTGCAAAGAAATCCTTGCCATGCTTTTTGGTCAGCAGCAAAAAAGAAGCGCCCAAAATGCCTGCAACGGCGATAGAGATCAAAAAGGGAAGCAGAAGATGGGTTTCCCCATAAAGGAGCGCCACTCCCAAGGGGAGCAGCATCAATGCCCCTTCGGTCAGCAAAATGCGGCCGATGAGGTTGAGGATCATTTTTTTATTCATCGCATTATATCCTTTATATCATTGATCCGATGGCCGGCCACCAAAAGGATCACCAGATCTCCGGCCAAAAGCTGATCGCTACCGCTGGGAATAATGGCCTTGCGGCCGCGCTTGATGCCGGCGATCAGGATATTCTTTTTCAAAGGAAGATCCTTGAGGGGCTGCTCGATCAGGGGGCAATCGGCGGGGATTCGGAATTCCAGCGCCTCTGCCTTTCCGTCCATGATCTTATAAAGGGTTTCCATTTTTGCCCCTTGGGAATTTTCAAGGCCTCTGGCATACCGCACTAAAACATCGGCAATAGCCTGCCGCGGCGAAATCGAGCTTTCAACGCCGATACTTTCTGCCATGCCGCTGAATTCCGATCGATTGATCTTGGAGATCACCTTCGGCACCTTCAGATTGGCAGCAAAAAGAGAGAGAAGGATATTTGCCTCATCAATATTGGTCAGGGCCGCAAGGGCATCTGTAGTGCGAAGGCCCTCTTCCAAAAGAAGCTCCTGATGGGTAGCGTCCCCTTGGATCACTACCGCCTCAGGCAGGCTCTCGCATAGAGCGGCGCATTTCTTCTTATCATAATCGATCACCTTAACGGGAGTGCCGCTATGGAGCAGCATCTTGGCAAGGTAATAGGCGGTGCGCCCTGCGCCAACTATGATGGCGTTTTTGGATTGCTTTTTCATCAGCCCCATTTGGCGCAGAAGCTTTTCGATCTGCACCGGTGCGGCCATAATTCCAAGGCGATCGCCGGTTTTCAGAGAGAAAAGACCATCGGGGATAAAAACTTCTGCCCCGCGGCGCACTGCGCAAACAAGGAAGTTGGCATGATATTTCTTTTTAAGATCCATTAGCGAGGTGCCGTCCAGATTAGCCTCTTCCCGAATCAGAAGCTCTACCATTTCGAAGCTTCTGCCGGAAAAGGTGTCGATTTTTGCGGCGGAGGGGAACTTCAATAGATTGAAGGCCTCTGCTGCAGCTAAATATTCAGGGTTGATGACCATATCAAGGGCCAGTTGCTTTTTAAGGAAATCCAAATTATTATCATTATATTCCGGATTGCGGATGCGGGCGATGGTATGCTCCGCACCCAATCCTTTGGCCATAAAGCAAGAGAGCATATTAAACTCATCGGAGCCGGTTACCGCAATAAAAAGATTGCATTCGGCGGCGCCTGCCTCCTGCAGAGTATTGCAATCGGTGCCGCTTCCGCAAACCCCCATGCAATCATATTGGTTTACAGCGGCATCCACCACAGCATGATTGCTATCGATGATGGCAACATCATGCCCTTCTGCCACTAAATTTTCTATAATAGCTGCGCCGATTTTTCCGCAGCCTACCACAACGATATTCATCTCATCGCCTCTTTTAAGAAAGAATTTGCTTTTATTATATCATAATTTTCAGAAAATTCCATAGATAACTAAAAAAAGGGGCTGTAAAAATAGTCCGAACCGCAAAGGGCAGAAGATTACAAGGCCTTTTTACAAAGAAACTGTAGAAAACCAAGAATAATGATAGAAAATATCGAATTTTCGATATTTTCTCCCATTTGAATGCCCTTTGCTACCTTAAAACCGAGCCACTCGGCGTATCACATACGCCGTCGGGTATCCCGCGA